>NZ_CP022987.1:3300000-3548703 GCF_004022565.1 Pollutimonas thiosulfatoxidans | reverse complement strand
AATCGACTCGCCGGAGCGCAAACTGCCGCTTTGCAGCAGATCGGTCAACTCTTGCAGCGCCTGCGGCCACAGGTCCAGGTGGTCCCAGACAATGAAGCCTTCAGCCCGTAAACGTGAAATCAACAGATAGGAATGCGCTGATAGCTGCATGGGTGTATCGCCATAGCGCGAAATCATGCCGCACAGTGCGATGCGACCAAAGCGGTTCATCAGAGGAAGCACACCATCCAGCATCCAGCCATTGACGTTGTCGAAGTAGGCATCGACGCCGTCCGGCGCATGGCTTCCCACCGCCCGGCCCAGCGCCGCGCTGTCCGCATGCTTTTTGTAATCAACGCAGGCGTCGGCGCCCAGGCTTTCCATGACGTACTTGCATTTACGCGATCCGCCCGCAATGCCGACCACGCGGCAACCCTTGGCTTTGGCGAGCTGGACCGCTACGCCGCCCACTGCTCCGGCTGCCGCACTTACCACCACCGTGGACCCGGCCACCGGCGAGCAGATTTGCGTCATGCCATACCATGCCGTCACGCCCGTCATGCCAAGCACTCCTAGATGCGCAGACATGGGCGCTGCACCAATATCGACCCTACGCAGTGCTTGCCCATCGGATAGGGCCATTTCCTGCCAGCCAAGCTGGCCCACAACATGATCTCCTACCGGAAACTCCTTATTCCTTGACTGAACGATCTCGCCTACGGCCTCACCTATCATGACCTCGCCCAGCGGCTGCGAAGGTGCATAAGACACCCCCGTGGACATACGGCCCAGCATGTACGGGTCTATGGAAAGGTAATGGTTGCGCACCAGTACCTCTCCGTCCTCGAGCGTGGGCACGGCGACCTCTTCGAGGCGGAAGTTGTCAGCCGTCGGGCGACCCGCAGGACGGCTGTCCAGGACGATGCGATGATAGGACGCGGTATCAGCGACCACCTCAGAGCCCCATGGCTTCGCGGTAGTGCTTATAGAAGGCCCGGATCAATACCTCCGTAACCATATGGTCTTGAGCTTCGACGTCCTTGCCCCCCATTTCGACCACCGCCGCACGATGACCGTAATGATGCGCACCAAGCTGCGACTCGCTGAGAACCTCGCCGTCCTCCATGGCAACAAACCCGGCCGGCCCGTAAAGGTTGGCATGGCGTACTCGCAAGCGCGTCATCTCTTCGTCGTCGTCCTCATAACCGAAAAACGTCCAGGCCAGCTCGAACGAATCGACGCCCTTTGGAATGACGTGTCGCATGCCGAAGGTGTTGGCTTGTTGATGGATGATGACGCTGGGAAAGTGGGTGATGGCGATGACCTTTCCGTCTTCGAACTCGGGCTTGGGGGTAACCGTATCGGTATCATGCAGCTCGAGCGCCTCTTTGAAGCGCGTAATCTCGGCCGCTGCCTCTGACTTTTTCTTGCCGACGTTACGCGAAACCATGGTGCTGTGGCCGGAAGCCGAAGGAATACTTTCCGATTGCGTATCAGCCCGCCACAGGCCAAAAGTAATAAGAAAAGAATGCAACAGGGTCGCGTGGTAGGGATCTTTCAGATTCTCGAAATACAGTTTCCAGTTGCTGTCGATTTTCTGTCGGTTGTAGCCGAGCAATCGCAGCTTTTTGCCAGGGAACTGACGTTGCAGGTTGCGCATGACCTCGGGGCCGGAATAGTCCTCGAAAGACGGCGGATCCTCGTGAAAGCTGGCCCAGATTGACCCACCTTCAACATGGACGTGCAAGCGTTTCAGGCTATGCTGCGCATTGTCGAAGTCGGCCGGCATGCCGCCCTTGCGCAATACGCCCCGCTTAAGCGGCACGCCTTGCAGCGCGCCGTCCAGGGCAAAGTTCCATTGGTGGTATGGGCAGGTGAATGACTCTTCCTTGCCCTTATTTTTCCAGCACAGGCGGGCGCCCCGATGCGCGCAACGGTTCTCCCAGACATGTATCTGGTCCTCCTCGCCCCGCACCACGACGACTTGGCGCTCACCGATCCAGCTACGCTTGTAGGAGCCTTTCTCGGGTACCTCGCACTCGAGCGCCACGTAATTCCAGCTGGGGCCATAGAAGAAGGTATCGAGTTCGCGCTGGTAAATGTCGGGGTCCGTATAGACCCAGAATGGCACGCGGGTCCAGCCCTCTTGCGGCCAGGTTCTATCTGTGGTGCTTTCGATGCTTTGTTGCAGCATGGTCATCTCCTTCCTCTTATACCGGGACGATCAGCGAGCGCGTGACGTGGTGGTTGTCGTACACGGCCAGTCGTTGTCTGAATTTAAAGGAAGCGCCGTCTCTGACCAGAATGTCCAGGTAGTGGCCGACCAGAAACAAAGTCGGATCCTGATCTGACATCGCCTCGGTAATCAGAAAGTTGGCGCGGGCGTGTATCTGGTCGCCTTCGATCGCCGTTACCCGCACACCGCTGATGAAATGGCGCCACACGCGCGGCACGTACACCTGGGTTTCGCGCAGAGCCAGCACCCGGTCTTGCACCATGCCCACGCCGTCGCAATAGACGGCCGCCTGCGGCAGGCCTTCGTCATAGTTCTCGCGGGATACGATCTGGTATGTGCACTCGTCCAGGAAGTAAGACGGGAATCGCTCGACCTCGTCCCTGTCGAGCAGGTCGGCCACTTCCTCATAGAAATAGCGGATCTCGTTGGTTAACCCCAGCAGTTCCTGACTGGCCTGCAAGGGACGCACGATAGGTTCGATACGATCTTTCATGGCGTTCCCTTAGGCCTCCATGCTGGCCAGATTGGTCTGAATGCCGGCGTCCGATCCTAATTTCAGGACAGGCGACTTCAGGGTCTCTTGCCAAAGCAGCGACTCCATGGCCAGGTGTAAGGGGTGATCCTGGATGGTCAACGCTACGAAGCCTTCGTCACGGGAGGCGTGATTATGGACAGACCAACCTGGCGCGGAGAAATGCAAGTCACCGGCTTGCCATTCGACCCGTTCGCCATTGACGACGCTCTTGCCATTTCCCCACATGATGTAATTGATGGCGGCCGACGTATGACGGTGCGGCTTGTCGACTTTTCCGGGCGGCAGTTTGGCAATGGTCGCAAAAAAACTATGCGAGGTGCCGATGCGGCGTTCGGTAGCCGGGTTGTACAGCACATACAGGTGTCGGCCGGTATAGCTGATGTCCATGCCATATACCGTCTCGAGGTGCGGTGCAATGTCTTTCCAGGGCCAGTGCAGCAGCTTCGAATCGACGGTGTCGATGTCGACCAGCCACTCGTAGCCCAGCATTTGCGCTCCTTCCGTACCGATATAGATAGGCTTGGCGGCCTCCCGTGCCCTGCGCTGCTTGTCCGCCAATTCAGTGTCGGCTGCGGACCTTTCTACCTGGCCCTGGGACGCTGTGTCGCTTATATAGTGCACATCCAGCCGCTCCAGCAGAGGCGCATTGCTATATGACAGCCGCACAAAAAGATCGTTGCCCGTGTTCGTATAGGTCACCGGGTGCATCGCAGGCGTATTCCAGACATCAAACTTTTCGACCGGGAATTCCTTGCTGCCACTCTTTACCGTAGCCGAGCCACGGATACACATGTCTACATGGCTGGAGTTGCGCAACATCGGCGTAGTTTGTTCACCGGGCTTAAGTACCTCGATATGGACGTCGATGCCGGGCGCAAAAGCGGGAACGGGGCCTGTGTTCATGGGATGATTCACGGCCGCCGCACGCCTGCCATCGTCCGGCCTGGGGATGCTTGCCAGCCTGTCGATTTCCAGATCGATGCGCGCCTTGGGCAGCACCACCGTGGGCCAGAACGTCTGTTCGCGGGGAGCCTGCCCGCTTACATCAACCAACGATATGTCGTTTTGCATGTTTATCTCCTGAATATGATGGCAAGCGCTATCAGTTCCACCGAATGGCGGCACCCGGGACCAGAGGGATATCCATCCCCACACCGGCCTGGACTGCACGCTGATAAGCGAGTGCGGCTACCGACAGATCCGAAATCCCCATCCCCATCGATTTGAACAAGGTGATATCGCTGTTTTCAGGGGGACGCTCGTTATTCGCGATTATGTCGCCTAGCGGACGTACCTGGGCCCAGTCGCCTTCACCATTTTCAAAATAGTCGATGAACTCTCGCGATGCCTTGCGTGTGTTGGTCACATCATCCACGGCGATCATTCCAACGCGTGAGAACACGTCCTGATAAAACTCGGCATTGGCGGGAAGAATGGCGCCCACCGCGTTCAGGTGTATGCCCTTGCCAAGCATGTCTGCTTTGAGAAAGGGTTCTGCCGCGCGCGTGACTGTGGTGACGATCTGCGCTCCATCCAGCGCCTCCTCCAGCGTGGACGCTTCGATAACCTGCGCAGGGAAGGCAGCACGGACCTGTTCGCAGAACTGGCGCCGTTTCTCGGCCGTGGGGCTCCAGATCCGGATGGTCTTGAGCGGCCTTACGATGTTGACCGCTGCGATCTGAGCCAGTGCCTGCCGGCCCGAACCAATGACAGCCATGTCGTCAGCGGCGGCGGGGGACAGCCATTTCGTGCCCAGACCCGTCATGGCGGAAGTGCGCAGTTGGCCCAGCACGTTGGCTTCCATCATCGCCAACAGCTTTCCTTCATTTGCCTCGAAAAGTATGAATACGGCTTTTGCACCGGCCGGCGTATTGATCCAGTTCTTGTACCCGCATACTCCGGCTTCAAAGAGGGCCGAGCCCAAGGAGTGCATGGAACCTGCCGGAGCCAGCGTGCCGAGCGCCTTGGGGATGTTCACACCTTTGCCTTCGCCGAGTGCCCGCATGCCTTTCTCGAGCTCGCTTACGGTGTCGTTCAGACTAACCAGTGAAGCTACGTTATCTTCACTAAGCCAGATTGCTGATGATTGCATGGTTATCCTTAATTAATTTGCCTGGGCGACTGGATTGCGCAGCAAGCCGACGCCCGAAATATCTACTTCGAATACATCACCGGGGCGCAGGTATAGCGGTGGTTTCCGCGAGAACCCGACGCCCGAGGGCGTGCCGGTGGAAATAACATCGCCCGGCAGAAGTTCGGTAAAAGTCGACAGGTAAGAAATGGTTTGCGCCACCGAGAAAATCATGTTCGCTGCGCTGTCGCCTTGCACCTGCTCTCCGTTCAGTCGGCCCGTAACCATCATTGATTCCACAGGGCCGGCCTCGTCGGGCGTTACCAGCCACGGACCAAAGGCACCCGAACCCACGAAGTTTTTTCCCGGCGTAGCCTGATTGGAATGGCGCTGCCAATCTCTTACCGAGTTCTCGGCCAGGCATGAGTAGCCCGCCACGTAATCCAGCGCATCGGCCTCCGAGACACGGTAAGCACGGCGGCCGATCACCACCGCAAGTTCGGCTTCAAAATCGAACTGCTCGGAAATGCCGGGATGCTGCACCGGATTGTCATGGCCGACCACGGACGAGCCGAAACGCACAAAGATGGAAGGACGCGCCGGCACATCCATGCCGGCTTCCTTGGCGTGCAGGAAGTAGTTCAAACCCACACACAGAATTTTGTCGGGATCGGGGATGGGTGGGAGCAGCACCACCGAACCCAGGGGAATGCCCCGCGCTTGTTTTGCCATTGCGTCTGCCCTGGCGGCTATCCCTTCGATGCCTTCGCTGGACAACGCCATTCTTAGCGTGGGGGCTTGCGCCGTCGTCAGGTCGTGGATGGAGTCACCATTAGCAACGGCGCCGTAGCGCGCTTGGGCTGCGCCGTCCTGTGATTCCCTATAACTGACGAGTTTCATCAATGTCTCCAGATGCATACGGGCGAGCTGCCCTGATTTTTGTTTAATTGAGTATGGCCGCCGCACCGGTGGTGCACAACGCCATGACTGGAACAGCATCTGTTCCAGTTTGGAATCTTGCTTAAGCCTCGATGCCGATGTTGACGCGCTCGTCGGCCAGCCTTACCGGATAGATCTTGATGTCGGTCGTCAGGGGCGCACAGAGCGCCTTGCCCGAACGCACATCAAAGCGGCCCTGGTGCAGCGGACACTCTATTTCGTATCCCTCTTGAAAGCCTTCGCATAATCGTGCATGGCCATGCGTGCAAAGATTGTCCGTTGCGAAGACTTCGTTTCCGACGCGATATAGCGCGATTTCCTTTCCATCCACGATGACTGAGACCGGAAAATCATCGCTGACATCGGACGCAGGGCATACATCAACCCATTGATTGGTCATGTAATTTTTCTCCTGTTAAGGCTGTTCAGGGCACCGAACAATATTGCATCACTGTACGTGGCGACACAACGCATGAAATGGAACAAGTCCTATTCCGTTCCAGCTATGCCGTCATGAGTGATGGAAGGTGATAATGCCTGCGGTACACCACCACAAACGCAGAAGGAGATGCATGCCTGCCATCGGACTCCACCCTGTTACCAGAGCAGCAATCTGGATGTCTGGCGCTCTGCTTTCACTGGCCGCCATGGCTGTTGCGACGCGCGAGCTTTCTGCTTATCTAAGCATTTTCCAGATACTCTTTTTTCGCAGCGCTTGCGGGGTCCTGGTCATTAGCGCCATCCTGTGGCGTTCCGGCTGGCGGCAAATCATCACGCCCGATCCCGTCTCCCACCTGATACGGAACATTGGTCATTTCGGCGCGCAGTATGCCTGGATTTATGGAATTATCTTCATACCCATGGCAGAGGTCTTCGCCATCGAATTCACTGCGCCTGTCTGGACAATTTTCCTGGCCGCCCTGATTCTTAAAGAGAAAATCACCTGGCCGCGTGGCATATCGGTGCTTACGGGACTGACGGGCGTCTATTTGATAGTGCAACCTGGTAGCGCCATGGTGCATCCCGCATCGTTGGCAGTGCTGGTCGGCGCCATGGCTTTTGCATTAGCCTACACAATGACCAAGAAGCTATCGCGAACAGACACCGCGCTATGCATACTTTTCTACATGAGCGTCATACAGCTGCCCCTGGGAGCGGTGACTGCGGCTTTGGACTGGCGGCCGATAGACCCGGCCTGCTGGCCGCTGATATTGGTAGTGGGCATCGTGGGCCTTACTGCGCACTATTGCATGGCCAAAGCCATGCAAGTTGCCGACGCGACCATCGTGGTGCCTATGGACTTTCTTCGGCTTCCCCTGATCGCCGTGATAGGCACCGTGTTCTATGCCGAGACGGTCAAGCCCAGTCTGTTTATCGGTGCCGCGCTTATCCTGGGCGGCAACCTGTTCAGTATCGTCATGGAAAGGCGCCGGATCAAGGCCGCCGAGGCTTAATCGTTGCCAACAGGCCCTCAGTGCAAATCAGCGAAGCAATCCTTGAGGAACTCAATGCCGGTTTGCAGCTTCAGCGAGGTCGAGCTGCGGTGCAGCAGGACCGCGTAAACCGCCCGATTATGAGGAACGTATTCCTTAAGAATCTCCACAAGGCGCCCTTCTGCAATATCGGCCTGCAGCATCCAACTGGGCGCCATCATGATCCCCAAGCCATCGAGGCAGGCGGCGCGAACGGCTTGGCCATTGTTGGCCACCAGGTTTCCTTTGACGTGGACGTGAGTGATCTGCGAGTTGACGGTTACCGGCCAGCGCGTGTTCAAGGTAGAGCCGCTGGTAATCAAGCAGTTGTGGTCCATCAGATCGGAAGGAATTTGGGGGGTGCCGCGTTCGCTCAGGTACTCTGGCGACGCGCAGATTACCCTGCGGTACGGTGCCAACTTGACCGCGACCAGGCCAGGATCGACCGAATCGGCCACGCGAACCGCCAGATCCATGCGGGCGTCATAAAGATTGACCATCTCCATCGAAAAATTGATCTCCACTGACATCAGCGGATTTTGCTTCAGCAGACGGGAAATCCGTGGCGCGATGAACTCGCGGCCCAGCATGGTGGGCACCGTCATGCGTAGACAACCGCTAGGGCTGTCCTGAAGGTTGGCCAGCTCCTCTTCCGCTTGATCCAGTTCGATGAAGGCACGCATGCAATGCTCGTACAGCCGCTCACCCGCCTCGGTGACCATAAGCCGCCGGGTATCTCGATTGAGCAGCCGTTGACCGACCTCGGCTTCCAGCGCAGCGATACGTTTACTGACCATCGCCGGCGTCACATCGATGCGCCGGGCCACCTCGGAAAAGTTGCCAACCTCGACCACACGCACGAAAATTCGAAGCGAGGTCAGGTCTCTTAATAAGGGTGTTCGGACACCGTGGGATTCCGTGAACCCCTCGGAATCAGTTTTCATTTTTTGTCTCCAGCCTCCTGAACATCAGGTATTGCAATATACCCCTATCATAGGTGATGGAGACTGCTTGATAGCCTAGGTACCCCCTACCCGGTTGACCTAGTGGCCAAGGCAGCTACACAGTATGGCTAAAAAGAGAACGCTCTAGCGCCACAATTTCCTTGAGCACGAACTGGACGATCTCTTCGTTGCGGGGCGATTGCATGCGGCCTTCCACCGCTGCAACTGCTATCGCTGCGATCGGGCGTCCATTCGGCCCTTTAATCGCTAGCCCGACGGTCCTGGTTCCGGGCGCAATGCTGACATCTGCGTAGCCACGTGCTTTGAACTCTTGAACGTAGCTGCGTACCTTGGCTTCACTCAAGCCTTCATATTGCGGATAAAGCGAGGCGTTATGCTGGAGGATCCCTTCCATTTCTTCCTCGGGCAATGAGCCCAGAAGGCACACGCCAGAGGCGTTGCTGCCTAGGGGACGACGTCCGCCTACATCAAGCGTCAACACCTTAATGGGATAGCTGCCTTCCCGCCGATCAAGGCATACCGACTCGTACCTGCTCTGCACAAGCAAGTACACCGTGTCTTTGGTAAACGAAGCTATACGCTCTAGCGTCTCGTGTGCGAGCGCCCGCACATCGAATGCGGTCTGCACAGCAAGCCCAAGCTCGGACACCAGCGGTCCCAGTTGATAGCGTTTTGATTCCGGATGTTGCACAACCAGGCCCTCTGCCGCAAGCGCTTTGAGCAGACGATGAGCCGTGGGCTGCTCTAGCTGCACCGTGCGGCATAAATCGACCAGCCGCGCGCCCTGCTCGTTTCGTTGAGCCACTTCGCGCATCAAATTGGCAATCCGTTTCACAACTTGTGTGCCCTGCACTGGCGCGCTCTTTGTCATAGGGAAGATCTCCTAAAAGCCCATTATGTGGAATATAGGTATTTGTCGCACGCCATTGTGGCGCTTGACATCACTTAGTCGCCCATGTTTAATAGATAAAACCGCAGTTAATGCTAATCCATATAGTGGAATATAGCAAGGAATTAGCGGGAAGTTTGTAACTATAGAGGTCGGGAATGCTAAGAGATGTCAGGGTGCTGGATTTAAGTTGGGTGCTGGGCGGCCCGTTTGGTGGCCAGGTGCTGGCGCAATTGGGCGCCGAGGTCATCAAGGTCGAGCCGCTTACGGGTGACATGGCCAGAACCATCCCGCCTTACTTCTTCAACGGAGAATCCTCCTTCTTTCTGTCGGTGAACCGCGGCAAGAAAAGCATCGCGCTGGATCTGAAAACTTCCGAAGGCCTGGAAGTGCTTTACGACCTGGTAAAGACTTCGCATGCAGTCATTTACGGCTACGCACCCTCGGTCCCCAAGAAGCTCGGGATTGATTTCGAGTCTTTAAAGGCAATAAACCCCAAGATCGTGGTCGCCCAGTTGATTGGGTTTCATGACGAAGCGCCCTATGCCGATGCGCCGGCGTTTGACCTGATCGTGCAGGCCATGAGCGGGTATATGAGTATTACCGGTGAGGCCGGAGGCAAGCCGGTGCGCTCTGGATACCAGATTGCGGACTTGGCCGGCGGACTTTACTTGTCGATCGCCTGCCTGGGTGCCTTGCTCTCGGCTGCACTGACCGGCAAAGGCAGATCGATTCAAATCTCCTTGCTTGATTGCCAGCTTGCGCTTCTTACTTGGCAAGCGCAAAACTACTTCGTATCTGGCGATGTTCCCACCGCCCAAGGCTCGCGCCACCCAATGATCGCTCCCAGCGAAACGTTTATGTGCGCCGATGGCAAGCCGCTTGTTATATCCCCCACAGGGGAAGTATTTTGGCAAAAATTCTGTGCAGCCATAGAGCGCCCCGACCTGATTACTGATGACCGCTTTGCAACTGCCGGCAGTCGCATCCAGAACGTCGAAGTACTGGCCCAAGTGCTATCTGACGTCTTCAAACAGAAACCGAGAGACGAATGGGCCGACCAGCTTTTCCAACGTCGCATCCCGGCCGCTCCGGTACTTGATGTTGCCGAGGCCTTGGCTCAACCACTTAGCCTGCTTCGTTCGATGGTGGAGTCGGTGACGGATTCCACTGACGGCAATGAGCTGCCTTTTCTTGGCAACCCTTTCAAGTTCGATGATGCTCGCCCCCTGGAATTTCCTCCGCATTTGGGCGCCGATACCGATGAAGTTCTAACCCGCCTTTGCGGCTACGACAAGGCGCGCCTTGCGCAATTGAAGAGCAAGAAGGCAATTTTTCACAAGGAATGAAACCATGACTAGACCAAGCGAAGTTAAACCACGCGAGGGTGCTCAGCCCGGCACACCTTACGCGGATTTCGAGGCTGGCGCCCTGCTGCCAGAGATGCAGTTCACTATCACGCCCGAGATCAACCAGGAATACCTGGCGGCGATTGATGAGCAGGATGCTACCTACTACACCTACAAGGGTAGACCAGTGTGTGCGCCCAACGTGCTATCGGTTTACCTGCTGGCAGTCCTGTACCGACGCTATCCGCCCATACAGGGCATTGTCGTGTTCGACCAACTCTGGAAGTGGCGCCATCCGATTTTTGCGGATGAGAACACTGATCTCGTCGCCTTTGGCGAAGTGACTGAAAAGTTTGAGAAGCGCGATCGGAAATGGCTCAAGTTCACCGCCCAGTTCAAGAAGACTGATGGAACGCTGGTCGCCGAAGCCGCACACACCTTGCACCTACCTGAATAAGGACAAATGACATGCTAAAGAGAACTGACGCCACGTTAGAGAAAAAAGTAAAGATGACGCAAGAGATCATCGACCAGTACGGTCGTATCAATGGCGACAACGACACCATCCACTATGACGAAGAGCTCGCCAAGTCGCGCGGATTCAGAGGCACCTTGGCGCATGGACTTAACGTCATGGGTTATGCCGCAGGATTGGCCGCACAAAAGTACGGTGAGCGCTGGTACACGGAAGGTGAGCTCTATACGAAGTGGATCGCACCGGTTTGCCCTGGCGACGACCTGGTGGTCACTTTGGCGGACGACGGTGAACTGCAAGGCGCAGTGGCGCAAGGGCCAACGATGGTGGGACACGCCAAGTTGGTTGGTCGATGAGTCGCTCCATCACGAAGATGCACTTTCCCTCGCAAATGATTATTGCGGGGGACTTTCGTCAGGCGGTCCAGGCCCTGCCAGGAAAGCGCATCTTGATCATAGGCTCGGATCGAAGCTGCGCGCTGGCTAATTGGCAAGCGCTGCTGCCAGCGGCTCAAGTAGAGGTCTTTAACGGCTCCTTACCTCATAGCCCAGAAGATGTACTGATCAAAGCGACAGACCTTGCAGAAAGCTTTGATCCCGACACCTACATTGCCATCGGTAGTGGCAGCGCGATCGACCTTGCCAAGGCGGTTGTTGACGCTAAGCCCGCAGAAATAGTCGCCATCCCGACCTCGCTGGGCGGTGGGGAGATGACAAACGTGTATGGCACCCGCATGCAGAGAGGGACAAAAGAAGGTAAAGGCGGTTTGAAGTATTTGCCGGCCAAAGTGTTCTATGACCCTGCTCTGCTGGCGAGCCTTCCCAAGCTCGAAATGGCAGCAAGCGGCATCAACTCGTTCGCACACTGCATAGAGGCTTTTTACAGCACCAGGTCGCACTGGTTTGGTAAGGCGGCTGCCGCACAAGCAGGACGCATGTGGCCAGAACTACTGCTCGCCGCCAAGGACAGCCCGATAGACGAGACGCTGGGCCAAAGGCTCTTTGAAGCGGCAAGCTTGGCTGGCTTTGCGATCAACACCTGCGGGCTGGGCTTGCATCATGCCGTCTGCCATGTCGTGGGCGGAGCCACTGGGGTCACGCACGGTGTAATCAACGCCATTGCATTACCCAAGTCGCTAAAGATCAACCGAGAGATTGCTCCTGAAGCGCTACGTGCTGCGGAGATCGCCCTCGGTATCGACGACCTCGTTGCTTTCTCGGAGCGCCTAGTCGCACAGCTTGAGCTGCCGAAGAACTTAAAGGCGCTGTCCATACCGAATACTCCGCTAGAGCCATTGGTTGATGCCTTAATGGGCGCGCATCATTTGAAGTTCAATCCTGGCACGCTGGACCGAGTGCGCGCCCAGCGCCTGATGACTGAAGTTTTCAGTGGTTAACCGTGAGTGCGTTGCGGGCATGACAACTATTACAGCCAGCAGTGCACCCACACAAGAAGCAATAGAGCCCCGGAGATCCTTCCGGGGCGCTTAATCATGAAACCAAAGGAGATAATTATGAAATTGCCATTCCAAAAACTAAAACTACGCGGTCTGGGCGCTTGGACATGCGCACTGTTCTTGAGTTTTTCAGCAGCGGCCGGCGCCGCAGCATATCCCGAACGCACCGTCGAGATTATCGTGCCCTACGCGGCCGGAGGCTCGACCGACTCTACCGCACGTTTGGTCGCAAAGGGCTTAAGCGATCAGCTCAAGCAATCGTTCGTCGTAGTCAATCGACCTGGGGCAGGCGGCATGATCGCACATGCCGACGTGTCCAAAGCGGATCCCAACGGCTATACACTGCTTTTTAGCGCAGCCGGCCCTCTTACCGTAACCCCTCATAGCTACGATAATATTGCCTACGATCCACTAAAGGCATTTAAGCCCATCAAGCTCGTGTCGGCCGTCCCCTTGATGCTTGTCGTTAATCCCAAGCTCAAAGATCATGATCTCGAATCGCTGATCAAGCTTGCCAAAGACAACCCAGGAAGCCTGAATTACGGTTCCTTTGGTGTTGGCAGCGCGGCCCACTTAGCCGGCGAGCAATTTAAACTTCTTACCAAAGTTGATATCACCCATGTCCCCTATAAGGGCAGTGCACCCGCGCTCGCTGATTTACTGGGTGGTCAGATAGACATGATGTTTGATGTCCTGGTTACGGCACTGCCGCATGTCCAGTCCGGGAAACTGCTACCCATAGCGGTAACTTCAGATGTCCGCTCTTCGCTATTGCCCGAGGTGCCGACTATGGCCGAGGCGGGTGTGCAGGGCTTCGAAGCGCAAACATGGTTTGGATTACTGGCGCCAGCAAACGTAGACCAGTCCGTCATTGATGAGCTGTCTAAGGCCATGGATGCCGTGCTTGCTGACCCAGAAATCAAGAAGACGATCCTAAGCCAAGGCATGGAGATTCAAGGCGGGACACCGGCTGACTTTGACGCGTTCTTTCGTTCTGAATACGACAAATGGGGCGCCATTGCCAAGCAGGCAGGCATAAAGAAATGAGGTCGACAGACTAATCAGTAACGCAGCTGCGTAGTCCACCATAGCAAGGCCCTCCATGTTTCGGAGGGCCTTTCTCCTCAGTTTGCACTTAACCCTGCGTAGCCACCCCCAACAACCGCTGTTGCAACTCGGGATCCCGACGCAGCACATCCGCCGTCACACGGCGTTCGAATACGCCATTCAGCATGACTGCCACTTCATCGGCCACGGCCAGCGCAACGCCCAGGTTTTGCTCTACCAGCAGCAACGCATTGCCTTCCTGGACGAGTTTCTGCAATACCTTGACCACTTGTTCGACCATCACGGGGGCCAAGCCTTCGGTCGGCTCGTCCATGATGATAAGGCGAGGGTTGCTCAGGAGTGCTCGCGCAATCGCCACCATTTGCTGCTCGCCACCGGACAGCTCAGCGCCCAGATTCTGCCGCCTTTCGGCCAATCGAGGAAACGTATCGTAGATGCGTTCGCGATTCCACGACCCTTTGCCCCGATGCGCAAGCTTCAGATGTTCGTCGACGGTAAGCGACTGAAAAAGCCGCCGCCCTTGAGGCACCAAGGCAACGCCGTGCGCGGCGACGCGATGGGGTGCGAGCCCGTGCAAAGGCAGGCCATCCAGTGTGATGGTGCCGGCGGTAACGCTGGCCAGCCCCATGATACCGTGGCAAAAGGTGGTTTTGCCCATTCCATTGCGCCCCACCACGGCCAGCGGCTTATCACCCAGAGTCAGGCTGGCGCCGTGCAGCACCCGCACGCGACCGTAATGCACTTCCAGGTTTTGAATTTCAAGCTGCATCGACATCTCCGCTGGAGCCCAAATAAAGAGATCTGACCAGGGGGCTGGCGGCGGTCTCTTCGGGTGTGCCTTCAAACATGATTTCGCCCTCGTGCATGACAAGCACCCTGTCGGCCACCTGCAGGGCCACATCCATATCGTGCTCGATCATGATCATGGTCACGTCGCGCGACAAACCCCTCAGTAGCGCCACCAGCCCGGGACGCTCGCTGGGCGAGAGCCCGGCAGCCGGTTCATCGAGCAGCAGCATGTAGGGATCGCTTGCGAGCGCCATCGCGATCTCCAGTTGCCGCTGCTCGCCATGAGACAAATTACTGGCCAGTTCGTCACCGACATCGCGCAACCCGATGCGGGAGAGTGTGTCGTCCGCCTTCTTTCGCCACGGATGATCAGCGCCAGGCACACGCCAGCTGAAGCGGCCCGCGTGCACGCCCTGAACGGCCAAATACATGTTGTCGGCCACGCTCAGGCCGTGCAATACCCGCGAGGTCTGATAGCTGCGGGAAATGCCCAACCGGGTGCGCTCATGTGCAGAAAGCTTCTGAATGGGTTGGCCACGCCATTCTATGCTTCCATACGTAGGCAGAATGTCGCCGGCAATCAGGTTGAATAAAGTGCTTTTGCCCGCGCCGTTGGTGCCTAGAATAATAAGGCGCTCGCCAGCGTGTGCTTGCAGCGTGACATCTCGTACAGCACGCAACGACCCAAATGTGGCGCCGACGCAATCGACTTTCAGTACTGCTGTCATGCCGGCCGCCCGAACAACCCATAGGGCCGGTACGCAAGCACAGCCACCATAATCATAAAAGAGATAATTGCCGAATAGGTCGGCAAGTAAGCCTGCCCCAGTTGCTCCGCAAGCCCGATCAGCAGCGCGCCAATCGCCGCGCCCTTCAGGTTGCCCATGCCACCGACAATAACCACCACGAGCGACGACAACAAATAGTGAACATCGTCCCCCGGTGCAATAGACAGCGCCGATGCGCCGATGACACCGGCCATGCCGACCAGCCCCGCAGCCAAGGCAAATACGCAAGTGGACACCAGCGGCACGTTTACCCCGGTGGCAGCGAGCATCTGGCGGTCATCCACCGCCGCCCGGATAATCATGCCGAAGCGCGTTCGCTGTATAAGCAGCCACAGCACGACATAGGTAAGGATGGCAAAGCCAATGAGTGCGAGCCTGAATATCGGGTACCCGCCTGCCAGCGGCAAGCGCACGCCACCGAATAACGCGTCAGGTATATTGACCTGATAGGTCAGTCCGCCATAACTGGCCAGCAGCAAATCGGCGATGACGATAGACAAGCCGATCGTAATGAGAGCCTGGCGCAATTCCTGACCTTGATAGCGGTCCAGAAAAATGCGGTGCATCAGCAACCCGGCCACCGCACTGCCGGCAGCAGCACCGGCTAATGCCAGCAGCCAGCTGCCGCTGACATCGGCCACGCTATAACCAATGTAAGCACCTAGTAAATAAAGCGAACCATGTGCCATGTTAACGACGCGCATCATGCCAAAGATAATGGTGAAGCCGCTGGCGACGATGAAGTACAGCGCCGCCAGCGTAATCCCATTTAGCATCGAAAGCAGGAACGGCTTCATGGGCAGGCAGGATAGTCCCGACTAGGCACGCCACGAGCGACAAACTGGGCACGATCCTGTCCCAATACCTGGTTTACTGCCGAGGTCTTGCGCACCATTTTGTTGTACAGGGTGCCGTCTTCATTGCGAGCCACTTCGGTGACGTAGATGTTCGCAATTGCCTGGCGGTTCTCGTCGAGCTCGACGGGGCCAAACGCTGTATCGAGCTTCACTTTTGCCAGCGCCTGCTGGAACTTGGCCTGGTTATCGGAAAGGTCGCCGTTAACTTCGTCAAGCGCGGCCAGCACCGCCTTCGTCGCTACATAGTATCCGTAGTAAGGAGCAGACGGCGCAGACAGACCATCAGGAAAACGCTTGCGATAGGTTTCGACGTACTGTTTGTATGCCGGGTCATCCAAGCCGTCCGCAACCATATGGGCCGAGGGTATGCCTTCCAGATAGCGCTGGAATGGGCCCTTCGTGTTCAGGACAGTCTGCTCGACGGTGTTGGAACCGGCTACCAATGGTGTGTCGGAACCTGCCTGATAATACTGGCTAAGGAAGTTGACAGCATCCGCACCGCCCAGCATCACATAGACGGCATCGACGTCTTCAGGAATACGCGCAATGGCCGAGCTGAAGTCTTTCGTCCCGTTAGGCACCCAGACCTTCTCGGGCACCTTGCCACCCTTGGCGCAGAATTCGCTCATGAAACCCAACACCTGGGTGTAGCCAAAGGAATAATCCCCGGATACGACGGCGACTTTGCGGTAGCCCTTTTCGTCGTATACATAATTACCCAAGCCGGCCTGCCACTGTCCTCCATCGGTACTGAAGCGGAAGAAGTTTTCGGCGGGCGAGACCAGCGTGGTCTCTTGAGCGGCCGAGAATCCGTTGACGAAGGTGCGACCCGGTGCAGACTTGGCGTACTCCTTGACCGCCAAACCCTCGCCGCCGGACACGGGACCGACAAGAATGTCGACCTTGTCTTGCTCGATAAGCTTGCGAGCCTTGGTCAGGGCGACGTCTGGCCGACCATCGGACGATTCGCGCACCCATTCTATTTTCTTACCGCCGACTTGATAGCCTGCTTCTTCAAAAGCCAGCTCCATGGCGCGAAACGCTTCCTGACCGAGAACAGCGAAAGGCCCGTCCAACGTTGCCAGCCCGCCTATGCGTATGGTGTCTTGCGCGCTGGCCGACGTGGCCATGGCACCGGACATCGCCAGGGATAAAACCAGTTTTGTTAGGTTCTTAGTAGACATAACACTCCTCCTTGTTGCTTTATGTCGATGTACTTGAAGGCAAGGCTTTTACTGCAGCCTCTCGTTTGAATAATTTCTGCCACAAGCCCGCGAGACCGTCGGGGGAAAGCATGACGATAATCAGGAACACACATCCGACCAGGGTATTGAAGCGGCTTGCGCCGACAAGGTCGACCGCAAAACTTTGGATCAGGACATAAGCCAATGCGCCAATGAAAGCGCCGCGTGGATGGCTCAGGCCGCCGATTACGGCCATGATCAGAATGCCGACCGTAGACGTCATGCCTATCGAGCCCGGGGAGATGCCGCCCTGATACCACAGGTTGAGTATGCCGCCCAGCGATGCCAGCAAGCCTGCCACCCCAAAGGCGGCCACCTGGTGCAAAGTGACCTGATACCCCAGCGAGCGCATGCGCCGTTCGTCATCGCGCGCCCCCTGAAGCGCCAGCCCAAATGGTGTGCGAACCAAGCGCACAACAAGCAGGTAAGCCATCACCCCTATCGCCAGACACAGGTAATAGAAGACCCGCGGCTCGCGAAGCGACACACCCAAGATAGTGGGCGCCATCACACCGCGTATGCCATCAAACCCATGCAACACCGTGGTGTTCTGTTGCGCCAGGTAATAGAAGATCATGGCGATGGCCAGCGTGCTCATCAGCAGGTAGATGCCACGACTACGCACGGCGATTGCACCAATGACCAGGCCCGCGACGATACCGGCCAGCATCCCGACCAACACCGAGGCTGGCCAAGGCAGGACGTATGCACCGGCGCTTGCCGAATGGCTGCCAAGCACGGCCACGGTGTACCCCGCCACCCCTGCTACCGCCATCTGCGCAAGTGAAACCATGCCGCCATAGGCGGCCAGAAAGGTCAGGCTAAGTGTGATCAGGCCCAGTACGATGGCCTGCGCGCCAACGCTGACCACCCAGAAATCGGGAACCACCAACGGATAAGCCAGTAAGGCCAAGCCGCCCAGCGCCCAAAATATCCATGTACGGCGTGTGCCATCCTTCATCACTGCATATCCTCAACACACGGTCAACCTGTAAATGGTAGGAGGCCACATCCGCAGTGTCCATGTCGTTAAGCCACCGAACCATAGCAAAAACACACATTTGATCCTGCCACGCAGCGTGCCGTCTCCGTTTGTGTATTCCTGATAGGGAGTAGTGTCTTGACGGTATGGACGGTCGACGACGAGATACTTAGCATGGCCTTGTACCGTGGAAACGGACATCAAAGTCGCGATTACGGCGACCTGGCATAAACAGGAGACAACTCATGAAGACCCAGCTATGGAAAAGTACGGCGGTGTCGGTCGCCTTGGTTGCAGGAATCGCCACCGCGCAGGCCCAGACACTTTCGGGTGATGCACTGCGTATCGGCGTATTAACCGACATCTCGGGCGTCTATGCAGACGTGTCCGGCAAGGGTGCGATCGAAGCGGTAAGGATGGCCGTAGAAGATTATGGCGGCACCATGTTCGGCAAACCTATCGAAGTGCTCTATGCCGATCACCTGAACAAGCCAGACATCGGCGCAGCCAGAGCACGCGAATGGTTCGACCGGGATGGCGTCGACATGATCACCGACTTGGCAAACTCGGGGGTCGCATTGGCTGTGGCGGGCATTGCCAAAGAGAAAAAGCGTCACATCATCGTGAACAACCCATCCAATATGGGCCTGACCAACGATATGTGCTCGCCCTACACCATCCATTACACGTATGACGCCTATTCCCTGGCCCATGGCACCGGGCGCACTGTGGCAGAACAGCCCGGCGGCGACACCTGGTTTTTCCTGACCGTGGACTTTGCTTTTGGCATCGGCCTGGAAAAGCAAGTCAGCGACGTCGTGGAAGCAGCGAATGGCAAGGTGCTGGGCGCCGCCCGCCACCCGCTCGGCACGACCGATTACTCGTCATACATCCTGCAGGCGCAAACATCCGGCGCCAAGATTATCGGCTTGGCCTCGACGGGACACGACACCGTTAACGCCATCCGGGCCGCACGCGAGTTTGGCCTGACCCCTAACCAGAAGCTGGCTGCACTGCTGCTGTGGATCAACGATATACACGCTTTGGGCCTGGACACTGCGCAAGGACTGCTGCTGACCAATGCCTGGTACTGGGACATGAACGAAGGCTCGCGTGACTTTGCCAAACGCTATTACGAGCGCATGCAAAGCATGCCTAACATGGCGCACGCGGGCGATTACTCTTCCACCATGCATTACCTGAAGGCCGTTGAGGCGGCAGGTACCGACGATCCTGATGCTGTGTCAGCCAAGATGCGCGAAACACCGATCAATGACTTTTTCGCCAAGGACGGCCGGATCCGCGAAGACGGCCGCATGGTTCACGACATGTACCTATGGGAAGTGAAGTCGCCAGACGAATCCAAGGCACCGTGGGACTATTTCAAACTGGTCAAGACCATTCCCGCAGCGCAAGCGTTTGCGCCCCTGGCAGACAGTACCTGCTATTTGGTCAAGAAGTAGCGGCGGCGGCTTTGCACAGTCTTGGAACCCATTGCTTCGGCATGACCCCGCTACGTGCGGGGTCGCGACCGGTATTCCGATGGCCGGAAGCCGGTAAGGCGCTTGAAAGTGTTGGAAAACGTGAACGGGTTCACGTAACCGACATCCCGCGCAATCGTCTCGATTTTTTTCTGCGTGGTTACGAGCTGATTCGCCGCCTGAGCGATGCGCATGGTGGTCAGTTGCTTGCCAGGGCTGCGTCCGAAGTTTTTCCAGCACAAACGGCGCAAGTGCTCGGGGCTGATGTTGGCCAGCCGAGCCAGGTCCTCCAGACTCCATGGCCGGCCTATGTCGTCCAGCACCGCGTTCCACATATCGTTCAGCCTGGGCTCCCGCTGCCACGGGTCGATCATGCGAGCCACATAGCGCTCGATAATGTCGACCCACGTAGCGCAGGTGCCCGGGTCTGCATCAGCATCCATCTCGCGGGACAGCCCCAGGATTGCATGCTCGAGCGGTCGCCCATCGAATGGGGTAAGCCCCGGCGCCATGGCGCCCGCCAACGATCGGGGCGATGTCGGCATAAAGCGCACCCAACAAAGTTGCCACCGGGTATCGGGCAGGCAATGAAAAGCGTGCAGCACATGCGCAGGAGCGAAGCTGGCAACGCCCACCGTATGCGTATGCCACTGCCCATCGAGCAGTGTTCGACCGGCACCGCCCAAGCACACTTGCATGAAGGCGCCGCTAAGGTGGGTACGGACAACGGTATAGGGTGCGGCGGCGTCGATCACGGCAACATGCGCGATATGGCGCGCCGCAAGCGCTTCGCAATGGTCGGCGCGCACTGTAATAAGCCGAGTATCGTCACCGAAGATATGTGTTTCGGTCAACAGATCTGAAGTTTCCATAAACCCAATCATCACACACAAACGTTTTATTTAGGAGTAGTTATGGCAAGGCACGATCGCCAGGCATTAATGCAGAACTTTCAGGACATGGTAGCGCGTGGCGAACCCATTATCGGTGGTGGCGCCGGCACAGGTATTTCGGCCAAGTGCGAAGAGGCTGCAGGGATCGACCTTATCGTCGTCTATAACTCGGGCCGCTACCGTATGGCCGGGCGGGCGTCGTCGGCCGGCTTGCTAGCGTATGGCAACGCCAATGAGATCGTGGTCGAAATGGCTGGCGAAATCCTTCCCGTATGCAAGCGGACGCCCGTGCTGGCCGGTGTGAACGGCACTGATCCGTTCATCATCATGCCGGAATTCCTCAAAAAGCTTAAGGCCCTGGGTTTTGCTGGCGTACAAAACTTCCCGACTGTCGGGATTATCGACGGTACATTCCGCCAAAGCCTGGAAGAGACGGGCATTAATTTCTCGACCGAAGTCGATATGATCCGCCAGGCGCACGAACTGGATCTTCTGACCACGCCCTACGTGTTCAGCGCCGACGAGGCCACGGAAATGGCCAAGGCCGGGGCCGACTTCATCGTTCCTCACATGGGTGTAACGGTCGGAGGCAGCATAGGCGCGAACTCGGCAAAATCCCTGGAAGAATCCGTACGCCTGATCGACGAATGGGGCGAGGCAGCGCGCAAGGTCCGCAAAGACATTATTGTGATCGCGCACGGCGGCCCCATCTCTATGCCTGACGACGTGCAGTATGTTCTGAACAACAGCGAGCACTGCAACGGCTTCTACGGCGCAAGCAGCATGGAACGACTTCCTGTCGAGGTTGCCATCGAAAAGCACGTGCGTTTGTATAAAGCGCTACGGCGATAATACGGAGGATATCAATGGCCCGAGTTTATGTAAGCGCCGTCATGCACGCTACGCTCGAACAAGCGTGGGAAATGCTGCGCGACTTCGGAGATCTGGGCAACTACCATCCCTTCTTCGAGAAGTCCTACATCGAAGATGGCTTGGCCCCCGACCAGGTAGGCTGTGTGCGTCACTTCACCGTTCGCGACGGTGGCGGCACCCTGCGCGAGCGACTGCTGGAGCTATCCGACCTGGATCACCGATGCACCTACGAAATACTGCACATCGACGCAGACTGGCGTAACTATGTCGCACAGATGCACTTGCTGCCCATCACCGAAACAGGGCAATGCTTCGGCGAGTGGTGGGCAACCTTCGATGTGCCGGCAGACCAGGAGGCCGAAGCAATCAAACGGGTCGAGGACACCTTCCGCATCTTCTTTCAGTGCGTGAATGAACGCTTTGGAAAAGAGAAATGATCACTGGAGCGCCGTGCGTCTGGGTGGTGGGCACCTTCGATACCAAAGCTGAAGAGCTCCGCTATCTGGCCACACTGATCAAGCAGGCAGGCGTGCCCGTGATCACCGTAGACATCAGCACCCGCGGCGCTTCTGACCAAGCCGATATATCAGCGACCGAGGTTGCCTCGCAACATGAGGCAGGTGCGGATCATGTGCTTGGCGGCAGCGACCGCGGTGCGGCTGTCATCGCCATGAGCGAAGCGCTGCGGGGGCTGGTTAAGGCTCAGCTACAAGCGGGTGCGATTACAGGCATCATAGGCATAGGCGGATCCGGCGGAACGTCGATGATAGCGCCTGCGTTGCATGTGCTGCCTTACGGTATGCCCAAGTTGCTGGTCACGACGCTCGCCTCGGGGACCGTCACGCCGTTTGTCGACATCTACGATGTCATGGTGCTTAACCCGGTCACTGATCTTGCCGGGCTGAATCGCCTGTCCCGCATGATTCTCGCCAACGCCGCACATGCCATCGTAGGCATGGTGTCGCACGCAACAGCCCAGCCGCAGGACGACGCCCGCCCTGCGCTTGGCCTGAGCATGTTTGGCGTTACCACCGATTGCGTGCAGACCGTAACCCGCCAACTGGAAGAGGAATACGACTGCCAGGTGTTCCATGCCAACGGCATGGGCGGGCGGACAATGGAAGCCCTTGCGCAGGCGGGGATGTTGCGGGCTATCGTTGATGTGACGACTACCGAGGTGGGGCAGAACCTGGTTGGCGGCGTTTGCGACGCTGGCCCGGACCGGCTTGCGGCGGCGGCCAAGTTGGGGCTGCCCTGGATAGGCTCGCTCGGAGCGCTGGACATGATTAACTGGGGGCCGCGCGATACTGTGCCCTCCAAGTTCGATCATCGGCTATTCCATGTGCACAACGCGCAAGTCACGCTGATGCGCAGCACCGCCCAGGAACTGGCTCGTGCGGGTGAGCACATTGCCAAGCGGCTGAATCAGTCGTCGGGCATTGTGCGTTTGCTGCTGCCCATGAACGGGCTGTCGGCCATCGACGCCCCCGGCCAACCGTTTTACGACCCCGATGCCGACGAGGCGCTGTTTTCAGCTATCGAGCGCCATTTTGTGCAAACGCCCCAGCATCACCTTGAGAAGCTGCCGCTACACATTAACGAGCCTGACTTTGCCCATGCCATCGCAGCAGCAGTTCGGCAGGTGCTGGCAGACGGCTAAGGCACTGACCGCAATCATCGACAGCAGTCATACTGCATTTGCTCCTGGGCCTCGGCGCGCCCGCCCGGCGTCAGGTCGAACAGCGTCCATAGCGGCTCCACCGTTCCCAAATTTCGGGAATGCTGCCCCGGGTCGGCCGGATGGAACAGAAGTTCGGATGCCCAATGCAGCTTGATCGCTCCGTCCGGCCATCGTTCTGCGCAAGGCCATCTCTGCTTCCAGCAGGCGATTTCGTGCGTCTCGGTACTCCACGGCTTCGTTCGGAAAAGTCACCGCCATAATTTTCTCCTTCACTGAACGGCAGCAAAGCGCTGTCCTCGTTTCGGAGAAATTTGCCAATGGTACTTGCTGACGACAATGACAAAAAAGGCCCAATTTCTGCCATCAGGGCTTGTGCTCACATGACAAGGCTTACGGCCGCAGGGGTCGTCTCCCTTCAGGCTACGTCAGCACGATTGCCAGCTTGGCCCAACCGCCTACCGGAGACACCGCACGCTGGGCCAAATGCTGTGGACCGAGCGCTACGGACAAGGTTGCCGCAAGAAGCTCCTGCAGAGCGATGCGCATTTCCAGTGTTGCCAGGTGGCGCCCCGGGCACACATGCTTGCCGATGCCGTAGACCAAGTTGTGCTCGGCGTTGCGATCTGGCTCCATAGCGTCGGGGTCACCGAAGACGGCTTCATCCCGATTCGCGGATGTCCAGTTCAGCTTGACGCGCGCGCCTTGCGGCAAGTCCACGCCGCCGATCGTCACAGGGCAGGTCGTCACACGCCGATTGGAAATGAAGGGGTCGTCGACTCTAAGGATCTCATCAATGATGGCATCGAATTCAGCGGCAGGAACCCCGTTGCGGAGATGATCCTGCAGGAATGGCCGGGTTGCCAGGCAATGAAGCAGCACGCCAATACATTGTGCGATGGAACCCAGGTCCCCGCCTGTCCAGTTTCGGAGAATCGACACGATTTCCGCGTCCGACAACGGACGGCCATTCACTTCAGTTCGCATTAATCGCGCGGTAACGTCGTTAAGGTCATGTTTACTTTCAACGCCACGGCGCGGCAGCATGACGGACCGGACCAGGTCATCAAACGCCTGCGCCACCTGCCGCATCCTGGACCTGTCGCCAGAGCGGGTCGCAGCATGGTTCTGAGCAACCCAATCCACAAGACGATCTTCGAGCTCAGTCGGCCAACTGAGCCACGCGCTTTGCGCCCGGACCGCAAAGCGAACGCCAAACTCGGACACCGCATCGACCGGCACATTTCTGGGCAAGGACGCAACCAAGTCGGACGCCACCTGTCGGAATGCCTTCACAAAGGGTGCCAACGCCGCCGGGCTTAGAAAATCATCCAGGGCCTCCCGGTATGCCGTGTGCTCGGCCGCGTCGATCCCGTTGGGAACCTGGAGGTGGCTGGAGACCGCGTTGGAAAATCGATCATGGTCTTGCGCGGCCTGCACCACGAGATCATGTCGCAACAGCACCCACTCGCCCTGGATGTTGCGCACCACGCCGTGCCGTGGGCGCAGCTCGTCGGTATAGGCTCGTAGGTCTCTGTCGATGGCAGACAGGTCGTCAGGCATGTGATCGGTCATTGTTCGACTCTAACGCATCTTGTGCATCTTGAGTAAGTCTCGCGCCAACACCTACCCCGACGCGGCATGTCGGGGCATTACCTATGCTGCCATCGATGCCATGGCTTTCATGCGTGGATCGGACCTCATTTTCTCGTTCGCCGAGTCGCGCACTTCCTTGGAGGGGTACTCCAACCAGCTAAAGACGACGACTTCATCATCTTTGGCCTTTACCGCTCCGCGAAAATCCGTAACCTTGCCGTCGGGCACATCATCGCCCCAGCATTCAACAAAGCGGGTGGCACCGAACTCCTTGAACAACTCAGATGCCTCTTGGGCCTGCTGTCTGTAGGTTTCCTTGTTGGCAGCCGGCACAGCCACCACAAATCCTTCCACGTAGTTCATCTCTGTTCTCCTTGATTGGGAGCTACACATCTAAGGCACTTTTGCTGCCTCTTCCAGGGTGGCGATAGCCAGCTCCGGCGCTCAACGATATCGTCGAAACAGGAAATATAAAGCCGAAACTCCGCATGCATTCTTTCCACTTGTTTCAAGCAAACTTGCGCTCCAGGACACAAGGCGTAACATGTTATTCAACGCCACGGCATGGTCATACGGGAGCAACATGCAAAAGCCAGTGTTCTTCAATATCTTCCAGATCCAGATGCCGGTGGGTGCCATCACCTCCATTGCTCACCGAATTAGCGGAATACTGCTGGCGGTCGGCATCCCCTTCAGTATCTACTTGCTTTATGTCTCGCTGGACGGGCCTGATGGATACGAACAGGCCAACGCCATACTGGCCAGCTTGCCATTCCGGCTCGTGGCCGTGCTGTTTGCGTGGGCCTTGGCTCATCATTTATTGGCCGGTATACGTCACTTGCTTAGCGACATCGATATCGGTTCGGGCTTGCCCCATGCTCGTCGCAGTGCCTGGACAGTAAATTGCCTCAGCCCTCTGTTTGCGGTGCTCGCTGCCGTCGCATTCCTATGAGAAAGACGCCTCTTAGCGGCCTGGGAGCCTGGACGATTCAGCGACTCACCGCCGTCTATCTGCTGATCTTCTTTCTTTTTCTGCTCGGCTATTTCGTGTTTTGGCCGCCCGGATCGTATGAGATCTGGCGCGACTGGATTTCCAGTACCCCGCTTGTCATCGCCACCAGCCTGTTCTTTATTGCCTTGCTGGTTCATGCCTGGGTGGGGCTGCGCGATGTTGTCCTCGATTACGTCAAGCCGCTGCCGCTTCGGCTTGGCGTACTTGCAGTGCTTGCGTTTGGCCTGATTGGTTTGGCGGTATGGGCCATCAAGGTGCTGCTCACCGCAGCAGCATGAACACTATGGGGCGGCGGCACTTTACAGGGAATACTTATGCGATTTTCCATATACAGGTTCGATCCGGATGCCAATGAAAAACCCAGGATGCAAGACTACGACGTCGCAATTGGCCCTAATGATCATATGCTGCTCGATGTCATTTTGCGCATCAAGGCCGAGCAGGACGATACGCTGACCCTACGCAAGTCTTGCCGTGAAGGAATCTGCGGCTCGGACGCAATAAATATTGATGGGCGTAACGGACTGGCCTGCCTGACCCCGATCAAGACCCTGAAAGAGAAAGTCGTTTTGCGCCCCCTGCCCACTTTCCCCGTCATCCGCGACCTGGTAGTCGACATGACGCAGTTCTATAAGCAATACTGGTCCATCAAACCCTACCTGATCAATCACAATCCTCCGCCCGAGAAGGAACGCTTGCAGTCGCCCGAAAGCCGGGAGTCGCTTAATGGACTTTACGAATGCATCTTGTGTGCGTGCTGCTCCAGCCAATGCCCATCATTTTGGTGGAACCCGGATAAATTCGTGGGGCCAGCCGGCCTGCTGAACGCCTATCGTTTCATTGTTGATAGCCGCGATGACGCCACGCAAGAGCGCCTTGATGATTTGAACGACGTGTATCGCTTGTTTCGATGCCGTACCATTATGAATTGCACCGAGGTGTGCCCCAAAGGCCTTGAACCGTCCCGCGCTATCGAGAAAATACGCCTTGCTATGGTGCATCAATCGCTATAACGGCATGCAGAAGGAAGAGCCATGACACTGATTCAATCAATACTACCCGCTGCCGGTAAACGCCTGGTTACGATGCAACATGCGTCACCCTTGGTGGAAGCGGCCCGGCTGTTAAGCGAGATGAACACCAATCTGGTCGTCGTGTGCAACCCAGAGGGCCGCATGTTTGGTGTCGTGACGAAAAGCGATGTCGTAAAGCAGATCAGCCATTGCCAAGGATGTAGCTGCACCACGATGGTTTCCGACGTCATGACCAAAGACGTCATTGCCTGCCAGCCGGAGCAAAGCCTGTATGACGTGTGGCTGGTAATGAAGGACAAAGGCCTGAAGCAGATACCCGTTGCCAACCATGCCTCCGAGCCCCTGGGGCTGCTATATGCCAGCGAAGCGTTGGAGGTGCTGATGAAAGAGGCCGAGTACCAGGAACTGCTGCTGCGCGACTATGTCATGGGCATTGGTTACCGCTAACGGGCGCCCCTCTTTGCTGGATCACATACTGCGCAGCGTCCCGCGCCGTTATCGCTTGCCGCCACTACCCGATGCGGCATCCCCAGAGTCCATCGCAAATACTGCGACAGCGCTGGCAATTGCCATTGAACAAGCCCGTATCGCACTCGCGGGCGGCAAGAAGCCCGATCCACTAGTCAAGCGCCATTTTGTCGATGCCCTGGCACGGTTGATCGATGCAGCGATGCGCACCGATTCAGGAGACCCTGCCTTCCAGGCCATGGTGCTCCGGCACCAGGCGGCAACGGTGCGCGAGTATGCGTCACTGTCCGCCCACGCCGATAGCGATCGCCGTCAGCTCCATGCTGCTGTTAACGCCATCGCGCATCCGGCCAAGCTACAACAGCTCGCGCCTGGGCCACAACGCGACGCTCTGGCTCAAGTGCACAATCTTGCTACCACCGCAGCCTGGTCAGCGCTGTCAGAAGCCGTACAAGGCCATGCCCTTATGCCAGAAACGGAGCACGATTCGCAACTCCAGCAAGGCTTGCAACGACTGCTGGGCAGTCCTGCACTGGAACGCTTGCAGCGCCTGCAAGCTCTGTCCTGCGACCAGCTCGTGCTTCAGTACCAATCGCTCTGGGACAGCAATGGCCCCCGCCCCGGAAGCGCCGCCGCAGCCGCTCAGGGTTCCGCTTCGCAAAAACGCGGCGCTACCGGCGAAGCGCTGGCGACACAGGCGATTGAAGCACTGGCCCGGCGGCTTAACGAGGCCGAGAGTGATCATGCGTCGTACCGCGTCGTAACTTCGCTGCTTGTGCCGCCATCCATACCTGCGAGCGCCGAGCGGGCCAAGAGTGAGTGGGATGTTGTTCTGCTTAGACAGCCAGCGGCCGCTGATGCACAGGATGGCTGGGATGCTTGCCTGCTTGTGGAAGCCAAGGCATCGGTGGATGCTGCAAGCACCGATCTTCCACGGCTGCTGCGCGGTGTGCGCCTGCTGGCACATGCACAGCAAGATGAATCGTACGCGTTCGAGTCACGGCAAGGAACCGTACATCTGTGCGGTGGCGCGTTAAAGATACTAAGCACGGACGAGGCGGAGCTGGCGAGAACAGTTCTGTATTGTTGTGCTGCCGATGCCGAGGCCAGTACCCGGCTGCTGGGCGCTGCCAGCCGGATGCAGCTTCTGTCGGCCGCGGCTAGCCTGGATTACGCGAGCGCCTTGAAGTCTGGACGCGCGGCAAATGCAGCAGGCTTGGCGACTGTTTGGGATGAGTTACTGGAATCGCCCCAATGGCGCCCTGTGCTTAACCAGTACCCGATGCTGCGCCAGGCCAGAGAACTGATGGTGAATCCCGCCGACCTGTTGGCCACCATCGAGCGCAGCTTCGATCCAACCGACGCCTAAAATCAACCTACCCAGCACGGCTCGAAATAACGCCGTATCGAGACGACGAGACTGCGGGAGACGATCCATGATGTTTTTGGATTGTCAGGCGAAGGCTTATTTGCAATGGTCAGTTCAAAGCTGCCCGCCGGACCATCCACCTTGATGGTGTGCAGGTTGCCAGGCGCATTGGGGTCGACGATAACGCGCACTTTCGTGTTGCGCATGCCTACGCCAGCAAGCGCCAATGTGGCCGCAACATTCAAGTTCTTGGGATAGCGTGTGGCGGCTTCGTCTGCCATGCCGGCAAAAAGCTCCAGCGGCTCTGTCACATGGGTAGGCTCTATGCCCAGGGCGGCAAGTTCCGGTACCCAAGCGGACGGCGGTTTGCGCGATTCGTAGGTAACCTGGGCGCCATCGAACATGGCGGCGCTGCGTACATAGTCCAGTCCGCCTATGGCTCCTGACGGTATCAATAGCCGCGTGTTGCCGTCTTGCGCTGCCTGACACAAGGCCTTGTACAAGTTTTCATCCGCCAAAGCGCCCACCGACGAGACTAAAAATGGAATACCTTGCCGGAGACAAGTGGCGGCATATTGGCTTACTGCAGCTTGTCCGGCCGCTTCCGCAATCAGGTCCGGCTTCCACGCCAGCAAGTCGTCAATGTCGGCGAACACGGTTCCGATGCCGGGGCCGGCAGTAAATGCAGCGCTTGGCCTTTTTAGTACGGCAATCGAAAACTGATCGCCCTGTGCAATGACCTCGACCATTTGCCGGCAGATGTTGCCGACGCCGATGATGGCTAGTTTGCGCA
Source organism: Pollutimonas thiosulfatoxidans (assembly GCF_004022565.1). Taxonomy (NCBI): domain Bacteria; kingdom Pseudomonadati; phylum Pseudomonadota; class Betaproteobacteria; order Burkholderiales; family Alcaligenaceae; genus Pollutimonas; species Pollutimonas thiosulfatoxidans. The sequence goes on along the minus strand of NZ_CP022987.1, from coordinate 3,519,412 downwards.
AGTTGTTCCTCCTTTCTTGGTAACGGTACTGCCTATAACTTCCGTAAGCCAGGCCGCGGGCGCCACACCTTCTGGCACCTGCAACAAACCGTCCAACAACAACAAGGCCAGACCATGCACCAGCGCCCAGCACCCGCGCGCCTTCGCAGCGCGCTCGTTCGACGTAGCAGTGCCAGGAATCTGGCGCAGTAAAACGTCGAAAGCGCCAGTCCGGGCGGCGTCCAACTCCGCATACTGGCCCTGGGGCCGCGTGGCGCCAAACATCAGCCGAAAGATCGCCGGGCAGTCCAACGCGAACTGCACATAGGCGATGCCTTCAGCCAGTAGGGGGGAGCTTGCTGTTGACGATGACTGTTCCGCAGCTTCTAGCCGTGTCTTTAGCTGCTGGAAACCGTCAGCCGCAATCGCTGCAAGAAGCGACTCCTTGTTTGGATAATGGCGATACGGTGCCATGGCGGACACGCCGAGGCGCTCCGCGAGCTTGCGCAGCGTAAGACCTTCGGGGCCGCTGTCCTGGATGAGGGCAATTCCCTCTTTCAGCAATGCGACCCGTAAGTCTCCATGATGATATTTTGACGATAATGTTGACACTGTAAACACCGACCTTTAGAATTTGAGCCTCATGTTTACATTGTAAATGTTTCGAAGGAGACAGACCATGCCTATCCAACAGCTTCTGCGCACCCAATGGGCTGACTATCCTCGCGTACATGCCAGTGGCGCAAATTTCGTGGTGCACCTGCTGACCGCGCCGGTTTTCATGGCAGGTACGGTAGCGTTCTTCTGGGGCTTTTGTGCGCTTTCGGCCACGTTGTCGCTGGCGGGCATCGCGGCCATGATGGCAGCCGTCGCCGCACAGGGCTGGGGCCACAAGAAGGAAACCAACCCGCCTGCGCCCTTCACCAGCCGGTCGAACGCATTGGCGCGAATTTTTTTCGAACAATGGGTGACGTTTCCGCGGTATGTGGCGTATCGGGCCTGGTGGGGCCGGCGCACCTAATCGCCAGAGCCTAGACGAGCAGCAGCGCGTCCAGATCCAGAATGGCGATCTTGCGGGGCCCCATCTGCCGGATGATGCCAGCCTGCTCAAAGTCGCCGAACTTGCGGCTGATGGTTTCTGGCGTCGTTCCTAGAAACGACGCCAGGTCCTTGCGTGCCATGGGCAGGCTGAACGTACAGGTATCCCCTTGGTCTGCGAGGTCTGCCAGGTACAGGGCGATACGGGTCGTGACAGGCTCGGTAGCGATGACCGCTGTTTGCTTCTCGCTGACGCCCAGGCGCCTGGATAACTCTGCCAGCACATGCAGACTGATGTCGGGGTAGCTAAGCAAGAGATCACGGATATCGGCCCGCTGTATGGTGCAGATCATTGAAGGCTGCATGGTTTCGGCATAGGAGTCGTGATCGGTGGCCGAGAACAGCGCCAGTTCGCCAATGAAATTGCCGGGTAGCAAGATGCGGACAAGCTGTTCTTTCCCGCCTTCCGACAGCCGATACACCTTCACCTTTCCTTGATGGACGATGAACAGCTGCTCGGAAGGATCCCCGCTGCGATGAATGACTTCACCACTGCCGTAGCTGCGCATGGTTGCTTTGCCGGCTATGACAGCAAGCGCTTCGTGAGGCAGATGGTTGAAGATAGGTACGCGCGATACACATAGCGCATGTGTGCGCTCGTCGTGCGTCGCGGCGTTGTTGGGGCCTGGAGTGCAGATCATGCGGCTTGCTCCTTAAGAACTGGCAAGGGCTTCCTTGACCGGGCGCGATAGCGTATCAGTCTAACCGCATTCAGCGTCACGATCAGCACGCTCAGCTCGTGGACTAGCATGCCTGAAGCCAGGAACACCTTGCCCAGCAGCACCCCCGCCAACAGCACGACCACGGTTCCAACGGCCAAAGTGGTGTTCTGCTTCATGTTGCGAACGGTGGCCTTGGCAAGGTCGTAGGCATGCGCAAATTGGTCCAGCCTGTCCGACATCAGCACGATATCGGCGGCCTCCATCGAGATGTCCGCCCCGCCCACGCCCATGGCCAGACCCACGTCGGCCGAGGCCAGCGCCGGCGCGTCGTTGATGCCATCGCCCACCATGGCCACACGATAGCCTTGCTGCTTCAATTCATTTACCCAGCGCACCTTGTCTTCAGGCAGAAGCTCGGCATGGACAGCATCCAGGCCTAACTCGTCGCCCACCAACTGAGCGGTATGGCGGTTATCCCCAGTTAGCATCAACATCCTTTCGATTCCATGATCGCGAAGCTGTCTGATTGCGTCCTTGGCTTCCGGCTTGATTTGGTCAGCTACGGAGATCACGCCAGCCAGGCGCATGTCGACAGCGACCAGGATGGCGGTGTTGCCGGCCTTCTCTCGCCCAGTTGCATACGACTCGGATGCCTCGTCGATTGCCACCCCATGGTCGGCCATCAGTTTGCGAGTGCCAATAAGCAGCTTGTGGCCTTCCACGGTGGCCACCATGCCACCCCCCTTGACGATACGGGCATCTTGCGGCTGATGACTCAAGGGAAGCGCGCGCTTCTTTGCCGCTGCAACAATGGTTTGCCCCAGGTGGTGTTCCGACACCGTTTCGGCCTCAGCCACTAAACGCAAGAGTTCGTTCTCGGCAAGCCCCCAGGCCTTCACTTCGGTGACCTCGGGTTTGCCCTTGGTTAAGGTGCCGGTCTTGTCGAAGATCACCAAGTTGATCTTGGATAACTTCTCCATGATCTCGCCTCCCTTGACCAGGACGCCGTTACGCGCGCCGTTACCAATACCGGCCACCATGGATACCGGCGCCGAAATAACCAGCGCACCGGGGCAAGCAATGACAAGAAAAGTCAAAGCCAGTTCGACATTGCTGGAGAAGACGTAGACCAGGATCGCAAGAATCACGATGGTGGGCGTGTAGATGTTGGCGAACCGATCCAGAAATTTCTGTGTCGTGGTTTTTGATTCCTGCGCTTCTTCCACCATTTCGATAATTTGCGAGAAGGTCGTGTCGTCGCCCACCCTTTCGGCCAGGATCTCGATGTGGCCGTTATCCAGTATGGTGCCGCTGAACACGCGGTCGCCGACCGACTTGCTTGCCGGCACTGATTCTCCGGTAATCGCAGCCTCTACGATAAGCGCCTGGCCTGAAACGATAGGGCCGTCCACGGCAATCTTCTCTCCGGCACGAACAAGAATCCGATCATTTTTCTGCAGATCATCAACCGGAACTTTGATATGGCCTTCCGGCCGAATAACGGTGGCTTCGGTGGGCGTCATGTCGATCAGTTCGCGCAAAGACGATCGTGTCTTCTCCAGCGTCCGTGTCTCAAGATAGGCGCCGAATATGAAGAGAAAGGTGACGACCGCCGATTCAACATACTCGCCGATGATCAGGGCGCCTATGACGGCTATCGTTACGAGCAGCTCGATACTGAAGGCTTTCATGCGCAGGGCCTTGAAGGCCTTGATGGCAATGAAGTAGCCGGCCACGACCGTGGACGCGATCAATACGTAGTCCTTAGCTGTGCTCAGGTCAACCGCATGCAGTATCAGTGCGGTGAGCAACATCAGCCCTGTCACGCCGGCGATGTAAGCATTTTTGATTTGATTCATGTCCGACTCCTAAGTGCGCTTAGAGCTTAAGAAACTTTCTTTGAAAGTACCGGATAGCCCAAGCGGGCAATGGTGTCTTCGAGAGCGTCGGCGCTGGTTTTGCTCCCATCAAAGTCCACCCGAACCCGTCCGGAGTTGAACAATACTTTGGCGTCGTTCACACCATCCATTTTTTCCAAGGTGCTCTCGATTTTCTTGATGCAAGATGGACAGGTGAAGGGCTCCATGTTGAAAACGGCCTTGTTCATTTCTGTACTCCTGTAAAGGTTAGATGACGATTTCATGGTAGGAGATACAGCTGGTACAGGCCTTGACCGCCAACAAGTTTGGGCGGGACTTTGTAGAACCATCAAGTAAGCCGAATACCTATGATTCCTATCAGCACAAGCGCAAGAAATACCAAGCGCGCGATGCTCAAATGCTCGTGGAACAACACGACACCGACCAGAACCGAGCCGATAATCCCGATAGCGGTCCAGACGGCATAGGCCGCGCTTAGGGGCAGCAGGGTCAGTGCCTTGCTCAGCAAGTAGACAAAGGCAGCCAGCAAAAGAAGTGAAATCAAATTCCAACCCAAATGCTGAAAGCCAATCGTTTTCTTGATGGAGTACGCCCAGGCCACGTCCAGGAGCCCGGACACAATCAAGTAAAGCCAAGCCAACGATACTGTGGACATGACTTCTTCCTAGAATGTGCCAGCGGCGGCACGTAGCTTTGCATGCGCGCGCTGCTCAGCTGCCTCAATTAGCGCAGGCTCCCCGGCCGTCGGCCCAACAGCGACGCATTGACTGCTGGCAAGGCCTATAAACCGCAACGCCTGTTTTAAGTAGGTGCTCGCCAGGTCTGGGCGCCCCCAATCTGTGCCCAATGAAAAGTCACCTGCGCTTGCCACAATTACCATCACGGGCCGATCCCGAAGCAAGGGCGTATAGCCTAGACCCGGCTCAAATCGGAAACTCAAGCCCGGCTGTGTGATTAGGTCAATGTAGTGCTTCAGCGGATACGGCACGGAAAGATTCCACATCGGTGTAGAGAGCACGATTTTCGCGCTGTCATCCAGGCGCATTATTAGCCGTCGGATGCAGTTCCACGCCCGTGCCTCATTGGATCGATGCTCGCGCTTGCCAAGTACGGCGTACTTGGCAGCCAAGGCGTCTGCAGAAAAGTCGGGCAAAGTTTCATTCCACAGCGACAGCCTATCGACCACCAAGTCGGGTTGGCGGTGTTGAAGATCTCGTAAGAACACGTCGGCTGCCCGGCGTGAAAAGGACTCCCCGCCACGAGGGGACGCATCAATATGTAGAACCACGGATTTGTCTTTCAAAGAGGCACTCATCAACATCTCCCATTTAATTGCAATTGCAATGATTGCGTTTGCAATTATATTAATCCGCGGTTAAATTGCAAGCGCGAACAATCACTAGGGAGCTATCGCAAATGTCAAAAAACGCGCCGGACGTTTGGTTCAAATTTATCCAGTCGCATCGATGGATGATTAGGGAGATCGACCGGCGACTACATGCCGAGAATCTTCCGAACTATGCGTGGTACGACGTGCTATGGGGTCTGGAAAGCGGCACGGACCATAGACGCCGCATGCACGAGCTGGCAGACACCCTGGCGATCGAGCGCTATAACCTGACGCGGGTAGTGGCGCGCCTGGAAGCGGAGGGCCTGGTCAGCCGCTCACGATCGGAGGAGGATGGCAGGGCGACCTATGTGTCCATTACCCGGGAGGGCCAATCCTTGCGTAGAAAAATGTGGAAGGTATACCAGGGCGCTGTCGCTGATCTCTTCCTGTCTCAGTTTGAGCAGGACCAGCGGTCTACCGTCGCTGACTCGTTGGACAAAGTAATCCAGGCCGCCCGAGACTCCTATATGGACGGCGGTCATTGAGGAACAAACGTAAATTGGATGCTCCCACAGTGAGAGTCTTGCATAAGCTACCATCTCCAATTTCCGATCTTGAGCACACAGCATGACCACTAAGCCGCGCGTCTATGTCGCCTGCAATTTTCCGCAAGAGGTCCTGGACTTATTCATCAACCGCTTCAATGCGAGCTACAACGACACCGGTCGGGTGCTAACCACCGACGAGCTGATAGCGCATGCACTAGGCATGGACGCCATCGTGCTGACGGCACCAGACCGCCTGGACGCAGCTGCTGTCCAGCGTCTACCTGCGTCGGTGAAAGTGGTGTGCACGTATTCCGTCGGCACCGACCATATCGATCTGGATGCGCTGCAAGCACGCGGCATTACGGTGTTCAGCACGCCTGACGTCCTGGACGAGTCTTGCGCCGATGCTGCCTGGCTGCTTATGCTGGGCGCAGCCAGACGAGTTATCGAAGGCATCGATCTTGTACGCAATGGCACATGGCAGGGCTGGAGCCCCCGCCAATTGATCGGGCGCGAAGTATGGGGCAGCCGGCTGGGCATCCTGGGAATGGGCCGCATAGGACGCGCCATCGCGAAACGGGCGCGCGGCTTCGACATGGCGGTTCATTACCATAATCGCAACCGCCTGGGCCCCGAGCTAGAGGCCGGTGCGCAATATCATTCCAGCTTGAAAAGCCTGGCAGAACACAGCGACTTCCTGTGCATAGCCTGCCCTGCCAGCCCCTCTACGCGCGGCCTGGTCAACAAGGAGATTCTGGAATGCCTGCCTGCTGACGCCGTGGTGTGTAATATTTCGCGTGGCGACATCGTTCGTGATGAAGATCTGATACTGGCGCTGAAGACGGGCACCGTCGCAGCAGCGGGATTGGACGTGTTTGCAGGCGAGCCCGACATCCACCCGGAGTACCGCCAGTTGCCCAACGTGTTCGGCTTACCGCATATTGGCAGCAGCACCATGCGGACACGCCTGGCGATGGGCGAACTGCTGTGCTCGGGCCTGGACTCGTATTTCTCGGGTAGCTAGCCTCATTCGGCGACTTACCGTCAATCCAGCTGCACCTTCTCCACAAGAAAGTCCAGTAGCGCGCGAACGCGCAGCGGCAGGTAGCCGCCCTGTCCCAAAAATACTGCATGGACTTCTTCTGTATCGCCGGGGTTGCGATCCTCCAGAACCGGCAATAGACGCCCGGCGTCGATATCCTCCTTGACCTGGAATGCAGCAAGCCGGGCCAGCCCCAACCCGGCCACGGCCAGCCGTCGCAAGGCCTCGCCGTTGCTGACCTGCGCGTTGCCCGCTATGGCAACGTTGACTACTTTGCCTCCATCCAATAACGGCCACCCCTCCAGCGCTCTTGCGTAATTGAAACCCAAGCGGTTGTGCTCCTCCAGGTCGGCCGGCTTGGTTGGGATGCCGTGGCGTTCCAGGTACCTTGGCGCAGCGACGATAAGTTTGCGAGTTTGGCCGAGCTTCCTTGCAAGCAAATTGGAGCTTTTCAGCGGGCCGGCTCGCACTGCGACGTCGGCGCGTTGTTCCAGGATGTCGATGACTTCATCCGTCAGAACAATGTCCAGAGTGATGTCCGGATATCGCGCCAAAAACTCGGGCACCAGTGGCAGCAGCAAATGTTCGCCGAACGGAACGTTGGCATTGATGCATAGCCGGCCGCGTGGCACCTGACTGGTGGACACCCCGCGCTCGGCCTGGTCCATGTCGGCCAACACCCGCATGCTGCGCTCGTAGAACACACAGCCTTCTGGAGTGAGCTGAACCTGCCGTGTGGAGCGATTGAGCAAGCGCGCGCCCAGCCGGCTTTCCAGCCTGGTGACCAGCTTGCTGACGGCCGATGGCGTCATGCGGAACGACCGCGCAGCAGCAGAGAATCCGCCCAATTCCACCACCCGCACAAACACCTCCATCTCTGCCGCTCTATTGACGTCCAGACGAGTCATTTGAATCCAGTTCACAAGTGTTTTGCCGGTACACAGTCTATCGCACACTGAGCTTTGAATTCACAATTGCTCCTCCAATCATCAAGATATTCACAGGTTCTCCATGCCTATTGCCTTATATGCCCTGACTGCTGGTGCCTTCGGTATCGGCGTCACCGAATTTGTCATCATGGGCCTGCTGCTGGAAGTAGGCGCAGAGTTCGGTGTTTCCATTCCGACGGCAGGCTGGCTGATTTCCGGTTATGCCTTGGGTGTCGTTATCGGTGCCCCATTGCTGACGGCCATCACCGCCCCATGGCCACGGAAGAAAGTGCTGCTCGGCCTGATGATCATTTTCACGGTTGGCAACCTTGCCTGTGCATTTGCACCCACTTACGGACTCTTGATGGCAGCAAGAGTGCTTACTGCCTTCGCCCACGGCAGCTTCTTCGGCGTGGGCGCCGTGGTCGCCACCGGTCTGGTGGCGCCAGACAAGCGCGCTTCAGCGATCGCTTTCATGTTTACCGGCTTGACGGTGGCCAACATCCTCGGTGTGCCATTTGGTACCTGGCTGGGTATGGCTTTCGGCTGGCGCGCCACATTCTGGGCGGTTACCGGCGTCGGTCTGCTTGCCTTGGTGGTGATTGCGCGCTTCGTGCCGCAGGACAAGGGGCGCCCGGACGCTGGCGACTGGCGTGCCGACATGCGTGCGATGGCGCGCCGGCCAGTTCTGCTAGGCTTGCTGACGACCGTGCTGGGCTATGCCGGCGTGTTCATGGTCTTTACCTACATCGCCCCGCTGTTGACGCAAGTCGTGGGCTTTAAAGACACCGCGGTGTCACCGATATTGCTGATCTTCGGCCTGGGGCTGGTCGCCGGCAACTTGCTGGGCGGCCGTTTGGCAGACCGCTATCTGGTGGCCACCGTGCTGGGTAGCCTGACGATGCTGGCCGTCGTTCTAGGGTTGATGACGTTTGCGCTGCATAGCCGGGTGTGGGCCGTGGTCTTTGTCGGCCTGCTGGGCGCGTCGGCGTTCGCCACGGTGTCGCCGTTGCAGATGTGGGTGCTGAACAAGGCGCAGGGCGCGGGGCAAAGCCTGGCGTCGAGCTTCAATATCGCAGCCTTCAACCTGGGCAATGCGCTCGGTGCATGGTTGGGCGGCGTCGCTATTGCGCAAGGGCCCGGCTTGGCTGCCATTACATGGGTGGCGGCGTTGATGCCTCTCGTGGCGGTGTGCGTCGCCATGGCGGCCATCCGGCTGGAACGAAGCAATGGCATGCCATCCATCAGTCTTTCCGCCACTCAATAAGACGGCCCAGGAGCGATCATGATCTTGCATCACGTAACCCGCCACCATGCGCGACCTTGCCGCGCATGGGCTCGCAGACTCACATTGGCCCTGCTCATGACACTGACAGCGGCTGTAAGCGCGGCCCCGTCTTCCGTCTGGATAAGCAGTTGGATGGCGAGCCCACAGCCCGTCTGGCAGGAAGATTTCGCGTTTCCCACCAAGATTCCGGCCGTGCTGCATGAGCAAACCATTCGACAGGTGGTCCAACTGAGCCTGGGCGGCGCACGCATCCGCATCGTGCTTTCGAACGAGTACGGCAACAAGCCTGTGCGTATTGGTGGCGCACATATCGCGCTATCTGCCGGCCAATCCGCCATTGTGGGGGGCACGGGCCGCACGGTGACCTTCAACGGCAAAGACTCTGCCCTTATCCCGCCCGGTGCGCCATTGATCAGCGACCCCATCGATCTACCGGTCGATTCGCTGTCCAGCGTGGCGGTCAGCGTGTTTCTGCCGGACGAAACGCCAGCCAACACGTTTCATTGGGATGGTCGGCAAACGGCCTATCTGGTTCCGGGCGACCAGATTGCGGCCCCGCGCCTCCAGGGCGGCACTACCACGGACGCCCGCATTTTCCTTAGCAGTATTCAAGTGCAAGCCCACAGCGGGGCGAAAGCTATCGTCGTAATCGGCGATTCGATCACTGACGGCAACGGAGCCACCGTCGACGCCAATACGCGCTGGCCGGACTTTCTGGCCAAGCGCCTGGCGCCAAGAAACGTGGCCGTACTTAATGCCGGGATTTCTGGCGCACGGCTGCTGGGCGATCGCATGGGTGTCAACGCTCTGGCACGCCTTGACCGCGATGTATTGAGTCAACCGCAGGCAGAAACGATGATCGTGCTGCTGGGCATCAACGACATCAGTTGGCCTGGAACCGCATTTGATCCTCAAGGCGTCATACCTTCCGCTGATGCGCTGATTGCTGCCTATGGCCAGTTGATTATGCGGGCTCATGCCAAGGGCATCCGCGTGGTCGGCGCAACCCTTACGCCATTCGAAGGAGCGCTATCGGGGACGCCGCTGAGCAATTATTATCAGCCTGAGAAGGAAGCCTTGCGTCAACACATCAATGCATGGATACGCAGCAGCGGTGCATTCGACGCCGTGCTGGACTTCGATAGCTTGCTTGCTGATCCCTTGCATCCAAAACGCCTGAAGCAGGAGTTCGATTCGGGCGATCATCTGCATCCGGGAGATCGCGGCAACCAGGCCATGGCCGAAGCCATAGACCTGGACCTGCTCTTGTAAAACCTTAAGCGGCGGGCTTGGTTGCCTTCACCATGGTCATGGCGGCGGCAATCATGCTGCCCATGTCGCCCATGTTGGCAGGCAGTATCAAGGTGTTGTTCTTCTGGGCGACCTCCTTGAAGGCGTCCACATAGCGCTCTGCCACGCTAAGGTTGACGGCGTCCATGCCGCCCGGTGCCTGAGTGGCTTGGGCGACGCGCTCCAGCGACTCGGCTGTCGCTTGAGCAATCGTCAACAGCGCCTGGGCTTCGCCCTGCGCGTAGTTGATCATGGATTGCTGCTCGCCTTCGGACTTGAGGATGGCAGCTTGCCGGTTGCCCTGGGCAATATTGATGTCTTCCTGCTTCTTGCCTTCGGACTCGGTTACCAGCGCCCGCTTGGTGCGTTCGGCAGTGATCTGCAACTGCATGGCACGCAGGATCTCGTCGGGTGGCGTCAAGTCACTGATTTCGTAACGCAGCACTTTGACGCCCCAGTTGGTGGCGGCTTCGTCCAGCGCCTGCACGACGGCCATATTGATCAGGTCGCGCTTTTCGAAGGTTTCGTCCATTTCAAGCTTGCCGATTACCGAGCGCAGTGATGTCTGGGCCAGATTGCTGATCGCCAGCACAAAGTTGGTCGAACCATAGGAAGCCTGGCGTGGGTCAGTGACCTGGTAGTAAAGCACCCCGTCTACCCGCAATTGGGTATTGTCTTTGGTGATGCACACCTGGCTGGCTACATCCAGTACCATTTCTTTCAGCGAATGTCGGTAAGCCACTTTTTCGAGGAAAGGAACGGTAAAGCCCAGCCCAGGCGACAACGTGCGATCGAACTTGCCCAGGCGTTCTACCACGGCGGCATGCTGCTGCGGCACGATCTGGATGGTGGATTTGATAACGACAAGCACGACGATCGCCGCAATTATCCAAAAAGACAGCGTCATGACATAAGCATCCATAGGGGATCCAATAAGAAAAAGGTGAAGACCGTTGGGGATCCAAGAGCCTAATGTTGAGCATCCGTTCCGGGATACCGGCCTGGCCGCAAAACCAGCGTCAGACCTTGAACTGAGTGTATGTAGTGCTCACCGGGCTGCGCAGCTTGGCCTGCGTCCAGGCGTGCAGTCCAGTTGGCGCCGCGATAAAAAACGTTGATCTGGCGGGACTCGTCCCATGCATCCACCATGACGTGCTGACCAACATCTTGCACGACATTGGCGTTGGACTGCGTGGGCACATAGCCTTTAGAGCGGCGGAAGCCATGCAGCACCACCAGCCCCACCAGCGACACGAACAAGCCACTGGCAATTTGCCAGATCAGAGAAAGACCGGCATACGCCGCTGTGCCGGAAGCCACCATACCCAGAGACACGAGCAGCAGATAAAAAGTGCCTGTGCCCAATTCCAGCAACAAAAAGAGCGCCGCGGCGCCAAACCAAAACCACATATCAGTTCCTTATAAGCGTTCCATTTTGGCACGTTAAGGAGTTTGTAAGGGAATTGTTATCGATTAAGCGTTTGCGCCGTCGTCTATTCGCCAACACGGCGCCCGTAACATACCTGGCTTCCCGGCTAAGAATGGTATAAATCGAAGCACCTTCTACATGCCTGGATCAACACATGACAGAAATCGCTCACCGCGTACAAACCGCCCAAGATCAAGCAAGCACTATCGAGCCCATCACGCAGTCCAACCCAGGCTTCAGCTTGACAGACGGCTACCGTGTGGCAGCCAGTATCCAGACCGCCCGTATCCAGGCCGGCGCGCAGTTCGTAGGCCGCAAGATCGGGTTCACCAACAAGGAACTATGGAAGCAATTTGGTGTGGACGCCCCGATCTGGGGCGCCATGTACGACCATAGTGTGGTCGCAGCAACGAATGGCAAGACTACGTTCAGCCTGGCAGCTTTCAGTGAGCCACGCATCGAACCGGAAATCGCGCTTCACTTTCATAAAGCGCCGCCCGCGAACGCTACGGCGGCAGAACTGGTCGAATGCATAGATTGGGTGGCTCACGGCTTCGAGATAGTGCAATCCCATTTCCCGGGGTGGCGCTTCACCGCAGCGGACGCCGTCGCTGACGGATCGCTGCATGGCGCACTGCTGCTGGGCACGCCGTGTCCCATCCAGGCATTCGGAAACGACGTCGCAGCACAATTGGAACAAGCGACGGTCACTTTGTCATGCGATGGAGGAATACGGCAGGTCGGCACCGGCGCCAATGTCATGGGAAACCCCTTGAACGCAGTGGCATACCTCAGTGCTGAACTGGCTCGTGCAGGCATGGCTCCGATCGCCGCAGGGGAATTGATTACGACCGGCTCCATGACGGCCGCCTATGCCGTCAGTCCCGGAGAACAATGGAGCAGCACGTTTGAACATGGGCCCTTAAGCGGGCTGGCTGTCGTGTTCCAGTAGCAGAACGCGATTAAAACGGCATGCGACGCATGATGACGTTGCCGCCTGGATAATGGCTTCCAGGAGTTAAGCATGACGAGTAACTATAGGTTCATCAAGGCAGCACAACTAATCAGCCATGCCGACGGCTTGATCATTGCCGCCGGGGCAGGAATGGGCGTGGACTCAGGCTTGCCAGACTTCCGCGGCAATGCGGGGTTCTGGCGTCACTATCCCGCCCTGAAAAAAACCGGCATCGGCTTTCAGGACATCGCCTCTCCCGAGCATTTCTGGGACGCGCCACACCTGGCATGGGGCTTCTATGGCCATAGGCTGAATCTGTATCGCCAAACGCCGCCGCACAGGGGCTTTCAGCTCCTACACGAAATCGCGGCCAAGCTGCCACACAACGCCTTCGTCTATACCAGCAATGTGGACGGCCACTTCCAGCGAGCCGGGTTCGACGAGAATCAAGTCCACGAGTGCCATGGTTCCATCAATCACCTGCAGTGTATCGACGCCTGCGAGCAGCAGATCTGGTCGGCGCAGCTGTTTACGCCCATCGTCGACGAAGAAAGTTGCCTGTTGACCAACCGCCCTCCGGCTTGCCCCGTTTGCGGGCGGGTGGCGCGGCCAAATGTGCTGATGTTCAACGACGTAGGCTGGGTCTCGGGCCGTTCGGATCGACAACGCGAACAACTTGATGCATGGCTGCAGAAGGTATCCAGGCCCGTTGTTATCGAACTGGGCGCGGGCACAGCCATCCCGACAGTTCGTATTTTTGCCGAGCGGCAACACCGTCCGCTAATTCGCATCAATACTCGCGACGCCCATCTAACACCCTCCACCCACCATGTCTCACTGCAAATGAGCGCCCGGGAAGCCCTAAACGCGATTCATCTTGCCTTGGTCGAACAGGATTTTTTTTAACGGCTACCATGTAACCTAAATTGACCCAAGAAACAAGAAACAACAAAAACCTATGGCATCGCGCCCCTCCAACCTTGAAACGGTGAAGCTGACGCTGGAGATCCTGAAGCGGATTCCACGGAACAGGTCCATTTCCGCACCCGAACTGCACACACAGCTGCTTGCCGCCGGCATGGACCGCAGCCGGCGGACCATCGAGCGGCAACTGGAGTCTTTGCTCACTCAGTTTGATATCGATTGCGACATCAGCAGCAAGCCTTATGGCTATCGGTGGAAAACCCAGTCAAAAGGGCTGTCGCTACCCGCGCTGACGGCGCAAGAGTCCCTGTTGCTGACCTTGGCCCACCACTATCTGCGAAATCTACTGCCTGCAACGTTAATGACGTCCCTGGACGGGTTCTTCCAGCAGGCACGCTGCAATCTGGCCCCCTATCCGGACAGCAAGCCAGAAACGGAATGGCCGTCCAAGGTGCGTGTGGTCGGAGAAAGCCAGCCGCTGTTGCCGCCCGTGATCGCGCCTGAGGTCTTCGAGGCGGTCAGCACGGCCCTGTATCTGAACCGTTGGCTCACGCTCGACTATAAAAACGCAGCCGGCAAGCAGGCAGAGCGCCACGTCATGCCGCTGGGCTTGGCCCAGCAAGGTTCACGACTGTATTTGGTTTGCCGCTACGACGGATACGATAACGAGCGCAGCCTGGCCATCCACCGCATCTTGCGAGCCGAAGTCTCGGGTCTTGGCTTTACGCGCCCACCGGAATTCAGCCTGCAAAAATATGACGACGATGGACGCTTCAGGTTCGGAGAAGGACAGCACATCAGCTTGTCCTTCTCGATTACCCGGTCTGTTGGCCAGCACCTATTGGAAAGCCTGTTGGCGAAAGACCAGGAAGTCGAAGATCACGGCAACTATTACGCCATCCGGGCAACGGTCATAGACTGCGCCCGACTGGACTGGTGGCTGAATGGTTTCGGTGAACACGTGTGGGACATCAAGAAGGAAGCCCGACGTCATGCCCCCCAAGACCCTTCGCCAGCGTAGCTCGGATGCCGTGCAAGGCCTTGGGTAATTTGCCTTCCATCCGCGCAAACAATTCGTCGTGCAAGTCCAGCTCTTTGCGCCAGGTTTCGGCGTCGCAGCTCATGAGCTGCTGGAACTGCTGGCTGTTCAACTGCGTTCCGGCCAGGTCCAGGTCCTCGAACTGAGGCGAAATGCCGAAGAAACCGTCCTGGCCGTTGGCGTTGCCTTCCAGTCGCCCGATAATCCACTTCAAGATCCGCACGTTATCGGCAAACCCCGGCCAGATGAATTTCCCGTCCGCGTCTTTACGGAACCAGTTCACGCAATAAATGCGCGGCAGCGTGGCGCCGGAACGCTCGAGCCTGGCACCCATACTGAGCCAATGCTGGAAGTAATCGCCCATGTTGTAGCCGCAGAAAGGCAGCATGGCAAAGGGGTCGCGCCGCACTATGCCTTGCTTTCCGGCAGCGGCGGCGGTGGTCTCCGAGCCCATGGTGGCGGCCATGTAGACCCCTTCTGCCCAGCTACGGGCTTCGGTGATCAGCGGCACGGTGTCGGAACGACGCCCCCCGAACAGGAAGGCGTCCATCACGACCCCTTCGGGGTTCTCCCATTCGGGGTCTACGGAGGGGCATTGCGACGCAGGGGCTGTAAAGCGTGCATTGGGATGCGCCGCCTTGCGGCCGGTTTCTCTTGCGATATCGGGAGTCCAGTCCTGGCCCTGCCAATCCGTAAGGTGTGCGGGTGGCGTGGACGTCATGCCTTCCCACCATACGTCGCCATCGTCAGTCAGGGCGACGTTGGTGAAGATGACGTTGGCCCTTAAGGTTGCCATGGCGTTGTAGTTGGTCTTTTCGCTGGTGCCGGGCGCCACGCCGAAATAGCCGGCCTCGGGGTTGATGGCGCGCAGGCGTCCGTCGGCGTCGGGTTTGATCCAGGCAATGTCATCGCCCACGGTTGTAACCTTCCAGCCTTTCAGGCCGGCAGGCGGAATCACCATGGCGAAGTTGGTCTTGCCGCAGGCCGAAGGGAAAGCGGCACCTATATGGTATTTGCGTCCTTCGGGCGACTGCACGCCCAAGATCAGCATGTGTTCGGCCAGCCAGCCTTCGTCGCGCCCCATGGTGGAAGCGATACGCAAGGCAAAGCATTTCTTGCCCAGCAGCGCATTGCCCCCGTAACCCGAACCAAAGCTCCAGATTTCGCGGCTTTCAGGGAAATGCACGATGTACTTGGTGTCGTTGCAAGGCCAGGGCACGTCGGCTTCGCCCGCCTCAAGGGGCTTGCCGACCGAATGCACACAGGGTACGAAGCTGCCGTTTTCGCCCAGTACGTCGTAAACCTTGCTGCCCATGCGTGTCATGATGCGCATGTTGGCGACCACATAGGGGCTGTCAGTGAGCTCGATCCCGATATGCGAAATGGGTGAGCCCAACGGCCCCATGGAAAACGGCACAACATAAAGCGTGCGTCCCCGCATGGCGCCGGCGAACAAGCCTTCCAGGGTCTGGCGCATTTTTTCTGGCGCCATCCAGTTATTGGTGGGCCCGGCGTCATGCTCGAATTCGGAGCAAATAAAGGTGCGATCCTCGACACGCGCCACATCCGACGGGTCGGACCAGGCCAGGTAGGAATTGGGCCGCTTCTGCGGATTCAGCGGGCGCATCGTGCCATTGGTGACCAATTGCGCGCACATGTCGTCATATTCTTGTTGCGAGCCATCGCACCAGACGACGCGATCAGGCTGGACCAGGCTGGCTATCTGGTTTACCCATTTGATCAGCCCTTTATGCTTGACATAGGCAGGCGGACCGTCCACTTGCGAGGCGGAAGCCACACGGCCGGTGGTCGGTTCAGCGTCGTCACTATATCTTTTATCCATCTTTGTCTCCGGTGAGCTTTGAATTCTTGGCGTGCAGGCGGCGTGCCCGGCGGATGGCCCGTAGGCTCTATTTTGGCCACATCATACCTTGCAGCGACTCGAAGATTGCACCACGAAGCTTCAAGACGTATCTATCCCCCGGGCGGCTTAACCTGCCTTCCAGGACTGGTGACTACAAGGTGATCACCGCGCTATGACGCAGTCCATCCAGCGGCAGAACGACCTTTCCGTCTGCACACGTAACTGCGGCGCCATCCAGGGTGGCGCTCGTCACGCCTGTACCGCGCCCACTGGTGTTCTCTACACGAATATCGTAATGGCCGCCGTCTATGGCCAGCGCCGCTTCAAAACCCGGCCAGGCCGTCGGAATGCAGGGGTTGACGTTAATAAAGGCGCCGGCCCGCCGTATGCCCAGGATGCCTTCGATACCGGCCTGGTACATCCACCCGGCCGAGCCGGTGTACCAGGTCCACCCACCACGCCCCACATGCGGCGCCATCGAATAGACATCAGCGGCCACCACGTAGGGCTCCACTTTGTAGCGTTGTACGGCCTCTGGGCTGTCCGCGTGATGCACCGGGTTAAGCAAGGAAAACAGCGCTGCGGCCTTGTTGCCGTCACCCAGCTTCGCGTAGGCCAGGACGGCCCACAGAGCGGCGTGTGTGTATTGACCGCCGTTCTCACGCAGACCGGGCGGATACCCCTTGATGTAGCCGGGATCGCGATCGATACGATTGAAGGGCGGGGTGAACAAGCGGGCGACGCCATCTTCTTCAGAGACCAACAGTTTGTTCAGGCTGAGCATGGCGGTGGCTGCGCGTTCCGGCCGCGCGGCGCCGGACAGCACCGCCCACGATTGGGCGATGGAATCGATCTTGCACTCTTCGCTGGAAAACGAACCCAGCCAAGAGCCGTCATCGAAAGTCGCGCGCCGGTACCAATCGCCGTCCCAGGCATGGGTCTCGATCGCTGCACACAAACTGTCGGCATGCAGGCGCCACCGCGCGGCGCGTCCCGGGTCGCGTAAGCGGGCCAGCGGCTCAAACATCTCAATAGTCCGCCAGAGCAACCAACCGAGCCAGACGCTTTCACCCCGACCAGCCTCGCCCACACGGCTCATGCCATCGTTCCAGTCGCCCGTACCGATTAGCGGCAAGCCGTGCTCGCCGGTTAATGCCATGCAGTGATCCAGACCGCGCGCGCAGTGCTCAAACAAGGTGGCGGTCTCGTCCGCTTGCGTCGGCTGGAAGAAGGCGTCGTGCTCCACCTCGTTTAACGCCGGACCTTCCAGGAAGCTGACGGGTTCATCAAGCACTGCCTCGTCGCCACAGCGCTCAACATAGTGCGCCGCGGCATAAGCCAGCCACACCTTGTCATCCGAAATGCGTGTCCGCACGCCTCGCCCTGACGGCGGCAGCCACCAGTGCTGCACGTCGCCTTCGACAAATTGACGGGACGCGGCGCGCAGCAATTGCTCGCGCGCGACGCCCGGCATGACGAAAGTCAAGGCCATGCTGTCCTGCAATTGGTCCCGGAAGCCATACGCGCCGCTGGCCTGGTAAAACGCCGAGCGAGCCCATAGCCGGCAGGCAATGGTCTGGTACAGCAGCCAGCCGTTCAACATGAGGTCCATGGCTCGGTCCGGCGTCTTGACCTGTATGGTGCCCAACAGGGTGTGCCAATGGGCCTTGACTTGTTCCAGCACTTGGTCCAGATCCATCTGCCGATAACGCTGCAGCAAAGCGCTGGCGTCTGCGGCAGAGATGCATTGGCCCAGAAAGGTAACGATTTCCACGGACTCGCCCGGTGCGAGCTCGACCACGCCGCGCAAGGCCGCACAGGGGTCCAGTGCTGCGCCGCAGCGCCCGGACAGCGCCTCGGTCGAAACCAGAGCAGCCGGCATTGCCAATTGTCCGTTATCACCCAGAAATTCCCGACGATCCGCAGTCCAGGATGTCTGGCAGCCCGCCAGATCCATGAAGGCCATCCGTTGGCCGAACTCCAGGCTCCAGGGGTTGCTGGCAAGCATCGCCCCCGTTGCTTCGTCCATGCGTGTCAACAGATAAGGGGCCGACGTGCTACGGGATGATCCCAACACCCACTCTGCATAGGCAGTCACCGAGAGCTTGCGTCGGCGTCCAGAATTGTTGGTAAGCTTCAGCCGCGATATTTTGATGGGATCGTCCAGCGGCACATACTGCAACAGCTCGCTGGCAACGTCGCCATGCAGGTGTTCAAACCGGCTGTAGCCGAATCCGTGGCGGGCAAGGTAGGGCGCGTTACCGCGAATAGGCAGTGGCGTAGGACTCCAGAAATCGCCACTGGATTCATCGCGAATATAAAACGCCTCGCCGGGCGTATCCAGGACAGGATCATTGGACCACGGCGTCAGTTGGTTTTCCTTGCTGTTCCCCGCCCAGGTGTAGGCGCCACCCTCCGCTGAAACCTGAAAGCCGAAGTGCGGATTGGCAATTACGTTGATCCAGGGTGCCGGAGTGTTCATACTTCCTTGCAGCTTGATGACGTACTCCTTGCCTTCCAGGTCGAAACCGCCCAGTCCATTGAAGAACTCGAGCTCCGGCTGGGCCATCGCCTGAGGCAAGGTCGCCTTCGGCAGCGCCGGCCCGGCCGGCAGGGGCACATTGATTCGCGGCGACGCTTCTGCAATCCGGGCAAGCTGGTCGGGAACCGGCCCATGGCGTGCAAGCAAGACAATATGAGCTACATACTGGATCAACTCCCTGTCCCGCACGGTCATGAGGTCCGCGCGCAAGGTGTACACCGCGCCTTTGGCCAACGCTTTGCCCGAACTGGAACGTGCCTGGCTGCTGCGTACGGCGGTGTCGATGGCGTTCTGCAAGCTCTGGATATAGGAGGAGGCACGTTCGTTGATGATCACCAGGTCGACCCCCAACTGCTTCATGCGCCAATACTCGTGGGCGCGCAGCAATTGCCTGACCAAAGGCATATCTGCCTCATCGTCGATGCGTAGTAGTGCAATGGGCAGGTCGCCCGATATGCCATGAGACCACAGGCCCGCCTGGCTGCCGGCACCCCGAAGGATCGCCGCCGACGGTGCCCTGAAGCGTGAATCCGGGTACAGCAAGGGGGCGGCCAGCTTCTGGAAGGCTGCTGCCTCTTCAGCCCGCATCCCAAGGTGCAGCAACTGAACCTGCGCCTGTGTCCAGGCCAAGGTCTTGGCCCGCTCGAACGCACTGGGATCATGATGCGTGTCCACAAGGCCAAGCAGAGCTTCGCGAGTATTCGCTACCAATGTCCAGAACGAAATCCGCGCCGACTTGCCTGGTGCAATCCGCAGCGTATGCCTAAGTGAAAATACCGGGTCCAGCACCGTTCCGACGGTATTGGTCAGCAGCCGCCCTTCTGTCACGACGGGGGGCATCCTGCCTACAGCGCCGCGATCCAGGAACCGCGCCCGATCCGTCTCGTACTGCAGCGGCGCAGTCTCATCGCCCTCGATCACGGCGAAGTGGGCAGCCCACACGCGGGTCTCTTCCGGTGACCGGGGACGGCGGGTGGCAATCAAGGCCCCGAACTCCGGCAAAAACTCAGTGACCACGAACATCTTGGAAAATGCCGGGTGGGCCCGGTCTGCCGCAGCCGGCGCCAGGACAAGTTCAGCGTAGCTGGTCACTTCGATCTCGCGCGCCTTCCGGCCACTGTTCACCAACGACACGCGTCGCACCTCGCCATCGTCCTCGCCGGACACAAGCACCTGTGTTGTCGTGATCAGCCCGGCATCGCGACGGACGTAATCGACCCTGTCTTCCGAGAAATCAACCTGGACAGGCAGTCGTTCACTGCGGGCCGGCTGCGGGGTGGCGCACCAGGCGTCGCCGCGCTGCAGGTCACGCAGAAACAAATACGAGCCACTATCGTCCCGCGTAGCGTCTCCCAGCCAGCGCGTAACGGCAATGTCACGCCACCGGCTGTAGCCCCCGCCCGCGACCGTCAACATGACCGCATAGCGCCCGTTGGACAGCAAATGCGTGTGGGGAGGGCCAGCGGGCACGGCCTCGAAGCGACGGGTTGTGACGGCGGTAACGTGGGCGGGTATGGCGGAGGCGTTGACCTCTTCGGCACGGGGATGGGCCACCGCCACATCGCGGGGCACACGCTCCTGGAGCAGCAAATCGCAGGCGCGTATCATTGGTTCGCGATGAAAGCGCGCACGTACCTGCCCGTCGAACAGCGCATTGGCAATGGCCACGATAGTCATGCCTTGGTGATGCGCCATGTAGCTGCGCACGATAGCTACCGGCCTGTCCTCGCGCAGCCTTGAAGGGGTGAAATCCAGGGCCTCATGATAGCCATAGCGCCCGGAGGCTCCCAGCTGCGCCAGGCGTCGGAAGTTATCCCGCGCGGCCGCCGGATCCACCATCGCCGCCAGACCTGTTGCGTAGGGCGCCACGACACGATCTTCCGACAAGCCCCGCTTGAGGCCCAACCCCGGAACCCCGAAGTTGTAGTACTGGTAGGTAAACGCAATGTCGCGGGCGTTGTAGGAAGACTCGGAGAATCCCCAAGGAATGCCCAGTCCGGCCGCGTACTGGCGCTGGCGCTGCACGACGAGACGATTGGTCTGCTCCAGCAAGCTGCCTACCGGCGCCCGCATGATCAGGGACGGCATCAAGTACTCGAACATCGAGCCCGACCACGAGATCAATGCAGAGCCCCGGCCCACCGGCGTCGATGTGCGCCCCAGGCGCATCCAGTGCAGCGTGGGCACGTCGCCTTTGGCAATCGCAAAAAGACTGGCCAGACGCGATTCCGAAGCAAGCAGGTCATAGCAACTGGCATCCAGGCGGTTGTCAGTCAGCGAATAGCCTATGGAAAGCAACTTGCGCTCAGGATCGAGCAAGAAGGCAAAGTCCATGGCCATGGCCATCCTGCGCGCCGTGTCTGCCACCGCTTGCAGGCGGTTATTGAGTGCTTGTGCATCCTGCGCCGCAGCGGTGACATCGTCGCAATGCGATTGCGCCGCAACAGCCAGGGCACGCGTCCAGAACGCCAGATCGTAACGGTAGCTGTCGCCCTCGGCAGGCACCAAGGCTTGCGCCGCATTGGCTGTCTTTTCCGCAAGCCGTATAAGCGTCGGAAGCACCAGGGTCAGATCCTGTGGGCCGTTCAGCAATGCGTCCAGCTCGGTCAATTTGGCAGCCAGTTGCTGCAGCCGCTCGTCGCCCGGCACCGCCATGGCGATCAGATCATCACGCGCCAAGGCAAGGTTGTCCAGTAGGCCCGAGCGCACAGTGGGACTGGAGAAATCGTTGATCCATTCCTCGCAAGCATTGGCCACGGTAATCAAGTGCCCTGCCAAATTGCCACTGTCGACCGACGAGACATAAGCGGGCTCAAGCACACGCAAGTCGTCCGTGGCATACCAGTTGAAGAAATGTCCGTTGTACTTGTCCAGCGACTGCATCGTGGCCAGTGTTTCCTCCAACCGCTTGATGCAGTGTTCAGTACCCAGCCAGCCGAAGTCGCGTGCCGAGACAGTCGAAAGCAAATAGAGGCCCATGTTGGTGGGAGAGGTCCGCCGCGCCACGACAGGCTGTGGCGTTTCCTGGAAGTTGTCCGGCGGCAGCATGTGATCGTGGTCAGTGACGAAGGTTTCGAAGTAGCGCCACGTTCGCCGGGCGGTGAGCCTTAAAGAGACGTCTGTCTCGGCAGACACCTGCAGGGCCGGAGCCAACGCCCGCGGGCGGCTGACCCACCACGCGCCGGCCGGCGCGGCCAACCAGAGCAATGCAAACGGCAGCACCAAGGGCCAAGTGGCGGGTTGGACCAGCAACACACTGGCCGCCATGATCAGCACCAGGCAGACGCTTTGCCACATCATGCGATAAAAGCCTGCGATATCCAGGCGCGCGCCACCTGCTGACTGCGCGGCCGTCGTCCACTCCAAAAGATGGCGACGGGAGACAACAAGCCGAAACAACGTTCGCGCGATGGCGTCGGTCATCTTCCATGCGCTATCGGCCAGGAAGATCAAGGAAGCCAATACCTGGCCGCCCGCCAGTTGAAGATCCTGGCCGAAAAGCCGCAGGCGGTTGCGCAGCGAAACCGCCCCGCGCCGCGCCATGACAAAACTGATAGGAGACAGTGAAGCGGGAATGACGACGCATGCCAGGACGAACAGCGTTGCCAGCAGCGCTGCGGGCATGGGCAGCATCCAGCCGGCGCACAGCGCCAGGAAAGTCGTAGGCCCCAGCAGCGATCGCCGCAGGTTATCCAGCATCTTGCTGCGCCCGATCGGTGGGACGGCACGGTTGCCTGCGGGGCGCCCAAACAGCCAGGGCAGCAGTTGCCAGTCGCCCCGCGTCCAGCGATGCATGCGCTTGGCCGCTACGTCATAGCGAGCAGGAAATTCTTCGATGACTTCGATGTCCGAAGCCAGCCCGGCCCGCGCAAAGACGCCTTCGAACAGGTCGTGACTTAGCATGGCATTGTCCGGAACGCGGCCGGCCAAGGCTGCTTCAAAGGCGTCGATGTCGTATATGCCCTTGCCCGTATACGAGCCCTCGCCGAACAAGTCCTGATAAATGTCGGAAGCGGCCGAAGCATACGGATCCAGGCCTCCCGGACTGGAAAACAAGCGCTGGTACACAGAGCCTTCGCGATGCAAGGGAAGCGAAGGCGTGACCCTGGGCTGCAGAATGGCATGCCCTGCAACTATCCGTTGCCGCGCCTCATCGAACTGAGGCCGATTAAGCGGATGTGCCATCTTTCCTATGAGTCTTTGAGCCGCATTCCTGGGCAGGCGGGTATCGGCATCCAAGGTAAGCACATAACGCGTCCCGTCCGGCAGTTGCTGGACCAACCCCGGGATCGGCACATAGCTGGTGTCTCTTGCACCGCGCAGCAGTCGGTTCAACTCATGCAGCTTGCCGCGCTTGCGCTCCCAGCCCATCCACTTGCCTTCCGTCTCGTTAAAGAGCCGGCGGCGATTCAGCAACAAGAAACGGCTGCCACCTGGCGCAGGACCATACTTCTGATTGAGCCTTGCGATGGCTGCGGCTCCTGCCGCGAGCAAGGCGGCATCAGCGGGAGTGGTTTCCGTGTCGGCATCCAGGCCGTCGGTCAGCAGCGCGTAGACCAGGTCGCCGCCCGATCCGGATAAGAAATGCACGTCGAGTTGCTCGACATGGCCCAGCAGCTCTTCTTCGCTGGTCAGCAAGGTCGGCACGGCAACCACGGTCCTGTGTTTTTCCGTGACCTTGCGCGTCAAGTCCAGGCCTGGCAGTATGGACGCCCCAAAATTCCATGTGACGACACGGTTGAGTAGTGCGGTGACCAAGTCAGTTAGTGGAAACAGGATCAAAAACAGGAACAACCCCAGCCAGCCTGCGGCGATGCCCGGGCTCCACAGCGCCCACCATGCCAGCCAAGTCAGTGCAGCAGTTACGACCAGGATGGCGCCGACGTAGCCCGAAATGCCGCTGTTTACAACGGCCCTGTTAAGGCGCAGTCTCCATGGCTGCCTATAGCCCAGTGCGGCCTCGAGTGCGGGCCGACCCTGTGCAACAAGATGGTAGCCAGGATCGCTGACGCGCTCCCTCGCTTCTTCCGGCGCATCACTGGCCGCGGCGCGGGCAGCGTCCAGGGCTGCCTGCGCCACCAGCACTTCGGTTAAGCGCGTACCGCGCGCCAGATGCTCCACTTCCTTGCGATACAGGTCTCGCGTTGCGAAATCCATGTCGCCAAAGGCGCTGTGCGCCCGCAAGCGCTCGTCGACCAGGCTGACGCTTTCGAACCAATCCGCCCAATCCATATCGGAGATCAGGCGCATGCTGGTGACGACATTGCGTACTGTGACATTGGATGCCCCTTGCCGCTGTTGCGCCTGATGCACCACGTCGTCCAAAGCCCCGCCCTGCTGTCCAAGCCGTTCCCGCAGCCAAGCCAGGCCAGGCGTCTCAAGTGGATCCTGGTCTCGCAGTCGTTTGCTCAACTGCGCGGTAAACATCTCCGACAACGGACCGTGGGGCCGGGTCCTGGCGTCCAGATCCAGCGCGGTGCGCGTCGCGCCCGACTGCAGCAAGCTGTCGGCCAGATTGTCGGCATCGCTGCGCGCCTTGCGACCAACACTGATCTCGTCAGCCAGGCGTCGCAAATTTTCGACGAGCACAATTCGTAGAGTAATGGCGACGGCCCACAATTCGCCGATGGTAAGTACCTGCACCGACTGGTAGGCAGCAATAAACCGGCGCAATGCCTCTGGCTCAAAATTGCTGTCGGTATGGGCAACAAATGCCCATGCCACGCCGAGAACCCGGGGATACCCGGCAAGCGGGCCGGCGGCAAGCTTGGGCAACTGCCGATAAAAGCCAGGAGGCAGGTCGTCGCGAATCTGCCGCACCTGTTCTTCGACGACATGATAGTTATCCAGCAACCACTCTGCAGCGGGCTCCACGCCCCGACCGGCTTCGAGCTCCGCCGCATTTGCACGGTAAGCGTCCAGCAGGATGGCAGCGTTGCGGTCCAGGCGTTTACGCAAGACCTCAACGCGTTGAGGACGGGAGGTGATCCCTTGCGCGGCGGCCAGGCTTCGGGCGTGTTGCCCCAGGCGCTCTACACCGAAAAGCTCTTCTCTGATGGGAGCCTTGTCGTTCCAGGGGAGGACCGCCTGCGGCTGGCTTTATGTGCGAATAATTGGCTCATTGCACAGCATACAGCGTTGCTGGCCGTACGTTTCCTTACATCGCCTGAAGCAGTAACCATCGAGGCAATGCTATGATTATTAAAGAAAATAGCGGCGCCCCATGCGCCAGGACCAATGACCATCCCCGCAAACGCCAACACCAACCCCGAAAAACCCACCCCCCACCTGCTGTGCCATCACCTATACAGGACCGCCGTCCCGCTATTGTTGATGTGCTGCATGGTAGCCCCGGCCGGCGCATCGGCCCTTGGCCTGAGCGCCCCCCAAGAGGTCGCGATTTCCACCGAACTGGTATTTCGCGAGTGGACGGGTGACACGACCGCGCCAGAACCCCGGGTGGAGCGACTGGGCGAGCATCATATGCAGGCGGTGGCAGAGGAAGCTGGCAAACAAGCGCAGACCCGCTACCTGGCAAAGAAGTTCAAGCAAGCCCCAACCGCCATACGCAAATATGTGGACCTGGCCTGGGCCGAGGCGGAAAAGCGCGATGGCATCGAACCGGAGCTGCTGATTGCCATCATGCAGAAAGAAAGCTCGCTACGCCCCAAAGTGCAAAGCCGCTATGGTGCCCAAGGCTTGATGCAAGTGGTTCGCCGTTGGCATCGTGAAAAGCTGGATCGCTCTGAGTCGCTGTTTGATCCGGAAGTGAACATCCGGGTAGGCGCGGACATTCTGGAAGAGTATCTGGAACTGGCGGGCGGCAGCCTGACCAAGGCACTGCACAAATACTCCGGCAACGCGCGCGGCTACCCCAATAAGATTCTTAACGAGTCTCGCAAGCTTGCTCAGGTGGCCGACCAAGCGGCGGTGAACGGCTAAACGTTCACGTAGCGGTGCCGTCTGCAGCTGATCTGCGCAGCGACTTATCCAGCCAACGCAGCATGCCCACCATACCGGCCATCAGCCAACCCAGCGGCGCAAGCATCAGCCGCAACAGCAACATGATGGGCAGCAACACCAGCGTCCATCCCACAAACTGAACCAGGGGTACCGGCAGGCCGAGGTTTTCCGCTGCCTGCCCCAGCAGGGAGTTAATGACGCTGGGATGCCTGATGGCTATATAGATCAGCACCACGGGCGCGCCGTACTTCACCAAGCGCGAGCCGATCACGCTGCCGCGCCACAATCCGGCGCCCAGCACCGCCGTACGCTGCGGAAAGCTTAACGCGCGGCTGCCTGCAGCGCCCGCCCGGCCCATGCGCAACACCTTGAGCGCTCCGACGCCCACGGCGACATCGACCGCCGCCCATCCGACGTCACCAGCTGCCAGGGTCTCATCCTGTCTAAGCTTGATCTCCAGACCTTTTATCCCGCTGGCAAAAAAGCCGGCGATGCCCTCCAGTACCCGCTCTGTCTGGATCCAGCTGACTTCGCCCTTCGGCGTCAAGATGAACTGGCCGAGGAAGTCGTAGCCTTCGGCCTTGAGGAACTGAACAGCATAGGCAGCTCGTTCGTCGGCCGACAGCGCCACATTGCCCGCAGCTTCGCCGGCCTGGTCGCCCTCTTGCTGCCACAGTCGACCCATGGCGTTGAGCGCTGACTGTGATGCATCCCTGATGCGGCGCAGCCACTCGATGGTGGCGACTTCATTGGTCAGGAAGTAGTGTATGGGCAAGGTGACGTCTTCGCCGTAGGCACGAAGCACCTGTTGGAAGTCCTTGCTTGCGCCGAAGTTCAACAAGATAGGCCTGGCCATATCGGGGTAACGCAGCAGCGCTAGTCTGGCCTTTGCCAGCAACACCGGGTCGTCCGAATAAACAAGAAAAAGCGCTTGGAGCTCGGCCGGCTCGCCGCGCAGTTCCGTCGCCATCTGCGGCATGGACTGCTCTACCTGCAAGTTCAGCAACTTCGCTTCCAGAGCTTGCGGCTTGGACAGACTGGTAATAAGCAGCGCGGCCAAGATGGCAAAGACCAGGGCCAACAGAAAGGATCTCATGCGGCAAGCTCGGTAAGTTTGGCCAGTTGCTCGCTGGCTATTGCGACACCCTGCGCCATCGACTGCGCGCGCTGCAGATGGCGCCTGTCTCCGGGCAAGCGTTGTTGGCCGGCGCCGTGCAGGGCGGCGACCAACTGCTCTGCGCGTTCGGCGAAATTGCGTCCCGCCCCCTTGGCCGGATCAATCGCAATCAATAACTGCCCGGTCCAGGGCGTTTGGGCACCGGGATGTCTGGACCAATCGAAATCGAAAGAAAAATTCCCACCCGTCAGGGCACCGGCCAGTAGCTCCACCATCATCGACAGAGCCGAACCCTTGTGGCCACCAAACGGCAGCAAGGCGCCACCGTCCAAAATCGCCTGCGGATCGCAGGTGGCCTGTCCCGCGCTGTCCAGGCCGTAGCCGGGTGGCAGCTCGCGGCCTTCACGGGCAGCGAGCTGCACGTCGCCATGGGCGATGGCGCTGGTAGCCAGGTCGAACACCAGCGGCTGGCCCTCGGCCCGTGGCGCCGCAAAGGCAATGGGGTTGGTGCCGAACACTGGCCGCTGGCCGCCATGCGGCACCACGCAGGTCATGCTGTTGACGAAGCTCAAGGCCACCAGGCCTTCTTCGGCTAACGGTTCCACGTCGGGCCACAAGGCGGCAAAGTGATGAGAATTATGGATGGCCAGCAAGGCGATGCCGTTGCGGCGCGCCTTGTCGACCAGTTGCCCACGCGCTGCCGCTAAAGCCGGTTGTGCAAAGCCGTTACGGGCATCCACGCTGATGAAACCGGGCGCGGCGTCGGTCACTTCAGGCACCGCCGTGCCGTCCACCCAGCCGCTGGCCAGCGTCGACAAATAGCCGGGTATGCGGAAGATGCCGTGACTGTCGGCGCCGTCGCGCTGGGCGCTGGCGCAGTTTTCGGCCAGAATGATGGCGACGGCGGGCGACACGCCATGGCGCTCGAAGATACGGATCAACAGCAAGACAAGCTCGCTGTATGGCACCCGGGTCTGGCCCGGGTTCGTTTGAGCAGCGTTCATGGCTGCACCTTAACCGATAGACATCAAGCTGGCATTACCCCCTGCCGCAGCGGTGTTGACACTGACGGCTCTTTCCAGCAGCAAGCGCTCCAGCGGTATGGATGTATCGCCCTGCGCCAGCCCGATCACACCCACGATGGGTCCACTGCGCTGGGCGACCTGCTTGCTGACCTCGCGCAGTTGGTCGGAATCGCCGTGATGCAGCACGATGTCGAAATCCAGCTCTTCCGCCGTCCAGTCGGACGCGAGCTGTATGCGGGCACGTACCTGCTCCGGCAGGCGATCTCGTAGCGCGCGGGTGTCTTCGGTTTCGTTCCATAGCGCCTGGCACCCAACCGCCAGCAGGGCCGCCAGTTGGCATAACCGGTCGCTTTCGGATGTGGCCAGGCTGAGAGCGCGCTCGCGAGGCAGCAGCCGATAGGTATTGCTTTCGCCGGTAGGCCCTGTCAGTGGCCGGATGAAGCCGCTTTGCGACTGCGCCGCGTAGGTGTCGCATTGCTCGGCGAGGTCGGCAAGGCCCTGCTGCTGGGCCCATGCCTTCAAGGCTTCGTGCGCGCCGGCGTCCCGCTTCATCTGGGCGGTTTGCAGCCGTGTGTCGGGGGCGCCACCGATATTGTCCATGCGCGCGAATGTACCGCTTACCCCATCGGCTGGTCGGCTGGACAACAAGCGGTACATATAGAGCGGACCGCCGGCCTTGGGGCCCGTACCCGAGAGCCCCTCGCCGCCGAAAGGCTGCACCCCCACGACCGCCCCGACTATATTGCGATTGACATAAATATTGCCCACATGCGCGCTATCGGCGATTCGTTCTATGGTTTCATCGATGCGCGTGTGCACGCCCAGGGTCAGGCCATAGCCGGTCGCGTTGATGTCGTCCATCAGGCGATCCAGGTTTTCTCGACGGTATCGCAGCACATGCACGACAGGCCCAAAGACCTCGCGCTCCAGCTCGTCCAGACTTTCGATTTCAATCAGAGTTGGCGTCACGAAAGTGCCATGCGACAAGGCCTCGGCATCAGCCCTGGCCAGGCGATGCACCTTGCGACCTTTATCCTGCATGGCCTGCACATGCTTTTCGATGACAGCTTGCGCCTCCGCATCGATGACCGGTCCGACGTCGACATGCAGGTTGTCGGGGTTGCCCATCTGGTACTCGATCATTGCCCCCTTCAGCATGGTGATGATGCGATCAGCCACATCTTCTTGCAGGCACAACACACGCAGCGCTGAACAACGCTGGCCCGCACTGTCGAAGGCCGAGGTCATGACATCGAGCACCACCTGCTCGGCCAGCGCTGAGGAATCAACGATGATGGCATTTTGCCCGCCCGTCTCGGCTATCAGAGGCACGGGCCGCCCGTGGGCATCCAGTCGGCCTGCCAGGTTGCCGGCCAGAATGCGGGCCACCTCGGTAGACCCGGTAAACATCACGCCCTTGACGCGCTCGTCGGCCACCAGGGCCGCCCCAATGGCACCGTCGCCCGGTAGCAGCTGAATCACGCCTTCCGGCACACCGGCTTGCAACAACAGACGTACGGCCTGCGCGGCAATCAAGGGAGTTTGTTCGGCCGGTTTGGCCAGCACGGTATTGCCCGCAGCCAGCGCGGCGGCGATCTGTCCGGTAAAGATGGCCAGCGGGAAGTTCCAGGGGCTGATGCAAACCACCGGGCCCAGCGGACGATGACTGTCGTTGGAGAAATCTTCGCGCGCCTGCATCGCGTAGTAGCGCAGAAAGTCGACCGCCTCGCGCACCTCGGCAATACCATTGATCAGGGTTTTGCCGCCCTCGCGCGCCATCAGGCCGATCAGTGGCTGGATCTCGGCTTCCATCAGGTCGGCGCAACGCTCCAGGGCCGCCGCACGTTCCGCCACGGGCGTAGCCTGCCAGATAGAGCCGGCGGCCAATGAGGCGTCGACAGCCATCTTGACGTCTTCAGCCGTGGCAAGCTGCACATGGCCGACGATGTCGCGATGGTCGGCGGGATTCAGCACGGGCTCCCAGGCCCTTTTCGGCACCGGCCCGCCCAGCATCGGCTGCGACTGCCAAGTGGCATGCGTGCTGGCCAGCAACGCACTGGCCAAGGAACCCAGACGATGCTCGTTGGATAAGTCTATGCCGCGCGAGTTTCTGCGCACCGCTCCGTAAAGTGCATTTGGCAAGGGAATGCGCGGATGGGGCAGGCCCACGCTGCCTTCCTGCTCGGCCATGGCAGCAATGGTGACGGCAGGGTCTTCCACCAGGGTTTCCAGCGGGATGGAAGTATCGGCGATGCGGTTCACAAAAGAAGTGTTGGCACCGTTTTCAAGCAGGCGGCGCACCAAGTAGGCCAACAAGGTTTCGTGCGTGCCCACGGGCGCGTATATTCGGCAGGGACGATTCAGCTTGCCATCGGCGGTCTTGCCGACGACTTGCTCGTACAAGGGCTCGCCCATGCCGTGCAGGCACTGGAACTCATACTGCCCCGGGTAGTAGTTTTGACCCGCAAGGTAATACACGGCAGCCAGGGTGTGCGCGTTATGCGTGGCGAACTGGGGGTAGATCGCGTCGGGTACAGCCAATAGCTTGCGGGCGCAGGCCAGGAAGGAAACGTCGGTGTAAACCTTGCGGGTAAACACCGGGTAGTCTTCCAGACCGTCGATTTGCGCGCGCTTGATTTCGCTGTCCCAATACGCGCCTTTAACGAGGCGCACCATCAGCCTATGCTGGCTGCGGCGCGCAAGATCGATCAAATAATCAATAACATAGGGGCATCGCTTCTGGTAGGCCTGGATCACAAAACCGATACCATTCCAGCCCTTTAATGAGGGCTCGAAACAAAGACGCTCCAGCAGGTCCAGCGAGATCTCCAGCCTGTCAGCCTCTTCCGCATCGATGTTGATTCCCACGTCGTAGCTTCGTGCCAGTTCCACCAGACCCAGCAGGCGCGGGTACAACTCTGCCATCATGCGCTCGTACTGCGGGCGGCTATAGCGCGGATGCAAGGCGGAAAGCTTGATGGAGATGCCGGGCCCCTCGTAGATGCCGCGGCCATTGGATGCCTTGCCTATGGCATGGATGGCTTGTTGGTAGGACGCGAGATAGACGCGGGCGTCCTCGTCCGTCATGGCGGCTTCACCCAGCATGTCGTACGAATATCGGAAGCCACGCGCTTCGAGCGAGCTGGCGTTGGCCAACGCCTGACCTATGGTTTCGCCAGTGACGAACTGCTCGCCCATCAGGCGCATGGCCATGTCGACGCCCTTGCGAATCAAGGGCTCGCCGCGCTTGCCCACAATGCGGCTTAGGGAACTGGACAGGCCGGTTTCGTTATGGGTAGACACCAGCTTGCCGGTGATCAACAAACCCCAGGAGGCGGCATTAACAAACAGCGAGGGGCTCTGCCCCAAGTGGTCCTGCCAATTGCCGTCGCTGATCTTGTCGCGGATGATGGCATCGCGGGTGCCTTTGTCGGGAATACGCAGCAGCGCCTCGGCCAGGCACATCAAGGCCACGCCTTCTTGTGACGACAAGGAGAATTCCTGCAACAAGCCTTGCACCAGGCCGGCGCGCCCCGTGGCGTTCTTCTTGTTGCGCAGGTTCTCGGCCAACTTGTAAGCCAGCTGACTGGCGGATGCCGCGACATCCGCTGGCAGCCTTGCCTGCTCGAGCAATACCGGGACGGTTTCGGGTTCGGGGCGCCGGTAGGCGGACGTAACGGCAGCCCGCAAAACGGATTGCGGCAAGATGCTTTCGGCAAAGGCCAGGAAGGGCTGATGCGTCGTGGCCGGCAGCGTCTCCAGCACATCGATATCACCACTGGCCAAACGCGCTGCGGCGTTTTGGAGATCCTGGATGGGGACTCCGCTTTCGAGCGATTCGAGATAGGTATAAATGGATTGTTTGATCAGCCAGTGAGGCGTACGATCGATCTTGCGTGCCGCTTCTTTCAGGCGGTTGCGGGTTGCTTCGTCGAGCTTGACGCCCAGGGTGGTTGTTGTCGTGGTAGCCATGAGGTATCGCAAGAAGTATGTGTGAGGGGCTAAGGTGCAACTATGTGCAACCCAATTGAGTCATCATAATGCTGCCCTGCCCGGTTCGCAAGCACTGAACGGCTTCAGCACTTTCCATACCGTCATTACTGGAATAACAATTGCTGTCCACCGGCGGCCTACCGCCTTTCTTCAGGAGAGTTCCATGACGTACTTCCGTCCCACCATCCTGCTGTTTTCAATTATGACCCTGTTTACGGCTGCTGCCTACGCACAGGCCCCGCTACAAACCAAAGATGGCATCCTCGTTGATCAAGCAGGGATGACCGTATATACCTTCGACAAAGACCAGGCCAATAGCGGTAAAAGCGTTTGCAACGACCAGTGCGCAAAAGCCTGGCCACCCGTAGTGGCCGATGCCAATGCCAATCCGGAAGGTGACTACAGCATCGTCGAGCGCGATGACGGCACGAAACAATGGGCTTATAAAGGACAGCCTTTATATACCTTCGCCAAAGACACCAAGGCAGGTGATAAAACCGGCGACAAGGTACGCGAGGTCTGGCACGTCGTGAAGCCTTGATCAGACCCAGACGGCTACGCGCCCTTGCCGGCAAACCGCTCGGCCAGGAAGTCGACAAGGGCGCGTACTTTATGCGAGACATGCTTGCGGGTCGGGTAGACCGCATAGATGCCCAAGGTAATGGACTTGTATTCTGGCATCAGCTCTACCAATTTGCCGCGCGCCAAATCGGCCTCCACCAGAAAGCTGGGCTGCAGGATGACACCCTGGTGGGCCAAAGCTGCAGCCAGGCAGGTTTCGCCGTTGTTGGAGTAAATGCGCGGCCGGGTGCGCACACTTACCGGGCCACTCGGGCCGTCAAAACGCCACTCGTCGCGGGTTGACCAGTAACTATAGCCAATCACCTCATGGTCCGAGAGCTCTTCGGGATGGACGGGCGTGCCGCGTTGCTGCAAGTATTGCGGCGACGCGCACAGCACCATGCGGGTGGTCGCCAGGCGACGGCTGACCAGTGTTGAGGTTTCGAGGGTAGCGATGCGGATCGCGACATCGAAGCCCTCTTCCACGAGATCGATAACCCGGTCTGCCAAAGTGATCTCCAGCGTCACGCGGGGATGCAGGGCGCGAAACTCGCCCCACAAAGGCGCCAGATGCAAAATACCGAAAGTAAAAGGCGCGTTGATGCGTAGCACGCCGCGCGCCGTATCAGTGTGCGCAGTGACCTCGGCCTCGGCGTCGTCAAGTTCTTCCAGCAGCTCTTTGCTGCGTGCGTAAAAAACCTTGCCTTCTTCCGTTAGCGACAGCCGCCGCGTGGTCCGGTGGAGCAGGCGCACACCCAAGCGGGTTTCCAGTTCAACGATATGCCGTGAGGCCGCTGCCTTGGAGACGTTCAACGCTTCCGCTGCCGCCACAAAGCTGCCGGCCTCGACCACCGCGTTAAATGTTTGCATCTCTAGAAATCGATCCATAGTCTCGCTAATCGCAACAATGTTTCTCGGCAGGGGCTGTTTATCTCACCGTCCGAAGACAATAAAGTAGAGCCCATGCATCGAAGGATACGACACCGCGCGTTCCAACGATACCAACACAACCTTTATTAAATTTTTACGGAGCCCAGCCCCATGTCCTCGAACTCGCAAAATTCCTTATCCCTCATCGGCCGCCTTATGCTGGTCGCCTTCTTCCTGCCCGCAGGAATCAGCAAACTGACCGGTTTTGAAGGCACGGTCGGCTATATCTCCTCGGTAGGCTTGCCACTGGCTACGCTGGGCGCGGTTCTGGCCATTGTGGTGGAGATCGGCGGCAGCGCCGCCTTGCTGCTGGGCTACCGTACGCGCGCCGCTGCGCTGGTCCTGGCACTGTTTACCCTGGTGGCCGGCATCTTCTTCCACGCTTATTGGGCGGCTCCTGCCGACCAGGCCTTCGTCGCCGAACTGCTATTCTTCAAGAATATTGCCATCGTTGGCGGCTTGCTTGCCTTTGCCGCACATGGCGCCGGCGCATGGAGCCTGGACGCACGCAACAAGGTGTAGTTCAAGCCTGGCCGCCTAATCACTATGGGATTTACGGGCATGGCCGAACGAAACAGGAAAAGCCGCGGACCGCGGCTTTCCATCTTATTGAGCATTACCCTGGCGGCGTGCGCCGCCGTCCTGACAACTTACGCGTTGCTGGACGCCACGCCTCCCAGGCTGGTCCATACCGAGCCATCCGAGTTTGCACCAGTACTGGTCATTGAAGAGAACGGGCAGCGCTGCCTGAACTTCAGCCAGATCATCGACAACGGGCGTCAAACCTGTCTGGACCTTGATGATCCGGACCGTATGGTGTTCGAGTACACCCGCATGATGACCAGCGCGCTGTTCCTGAATCCGGCACCGAAGAAGGTATTGATTATTGGCTTGGGCGGCGCAACCATTCCCACGGCCTTCCACAAGATATTGCCCGATGCCGCCATTGACAGCGTAGAAATCGACCCAGCCGTCGTTCGCGTGGCCGAACGCTACTTCGGCTACAAGCAAGGCCCAAGACAGCGCCTGTTCGTGGAAGATGGTCGCGCGTTTGTGGAACGGGCACACCGGGCGGGACAACAATACGACATGGTGATGCTGGACGCTTTCGATGTCGACTACATTCCGGCCCACCTGCTTACCGTAGAGTTTTTGCAGCATGTCCGCGCGCTGCTTGCGCCCGATGGCGTGCTGGTCGCCAACACCTTCACGCTTAGCGACATGTACGACAAGGAATCGGCCACCTACGCGGCCGTGTTTGGCGACTTCTTCAATTTGCGCGACGGCAACCGCGTGATTATTGCCAGCCGCGGGCCGCTCCCCGACGACGAGACGCTGGCCCGAAACGCTGCCGCCCTCGCGACGACGCTGGCACCCTTCGGCATAGACGTCGACCGGGAACTGCAGCGCTTTTCGCGCCAGAGCGACTGGAACACGCAGGCCGAGGTATTGACGGACTAGACGCTAGACGGCCGGCCGGTACGACGCCGCCACGCCCCTCTGGAGCGGCATGCGCTCTTCCAGCCATGAAGACAGAGCAAGCAGGCGCCCTTCTTCGAGCGCCGGGGCAACCAACTGGACACCAATGGGAAGTTCGCACTCCGACGGCCACACCGGATAGCTAAGTACCGGATTTTGCGCAAGATTGAACGCAGGCGTAAACGGATTCCAGGACAGCCAATCATTGCCGGGCCATCCGGGCGGCACATTGATCCCGGCCCGAAATGGCAAGACGGGCACAGTAGGCAGCACCAGGACATCGACCTGCGTGAAGACCTCGGCAAGCTTGCTGGCAAAAGCATCGCGGATTGCCAATGCCCCCAGGTAATCTTCCAAGGACAATTCACCCGCGTATTGGAGATACTCGAGCAATCCCGGATCCATGCGGTCGTATTGCGCGCTGTCTATGTTGCTTAAGGACCGTGCACAACCCAACCGGTAAAGCATGGCGCCGGCCTCGGAAGCACCCTGCACGTCCAACCGGATCGGTTGGCAAGCCAAGCCGCCACGGTTCACGCCGTCCAGAAACTCTTGCAAGCCTCGCTGTACGGCTGCGTCCATTGGACCCAGGTCGGCGGACTGCAACACGCCGATCCGAAGCGCGGAAACGTCGGTCGCCGACGGGTTGATACATTGCGCATTGCCCATCGACGACGACCAGTCGCCGGGGTGTGCGCCGGCTACGGTTTCCATTACCTCTGCAATGTCCCGGGCGCTGGCGCCGATAGGGCCGAAATGGGCCAGACCCGAGAAATGGCTGGCGAACGGCACCACGGGTATCCGTCCGAAAGTGGGCTTGAGACCAATCGTGCCCGTGAAAGCGGCCGGTATGCGCACGGAGCCGGCCGCATCACTGCCAATGGAAACGCGAACCACGCCGGCAGCCACTGCGGCCGCACAGCCGCCACTGCTGCCACCCGGAGTTAAATCAGGGTTCCATGGATTGCGCGTAATACCGTAGCCAGGGCTGTCAGTCACACCCTTCCAGTTGAACTCTGGCGCGCGGGTCTTGCCCAGCAACACGGCGCCGGCTGCCCGGAGGCGCGAGACGAAAACGCTATTCTGAACGGCGGGCGCAGGGTCAGTCAGCACCGACCCCCTGCGCGTGGGCCAACCCGTGACCGATGCAAACTCCTTTACTGTGATGGGCATCCCATCGATCAGGCTTAGCGGTTCGCCCGCGTCCCAACGACTGGCAGAAGCTTGTGCCGCCTCAAGAGCCCTGGGCTCGTCCAGCAAGGCAAAGGCATTGGTCTGCTTATTCACTACCTGAGCATGCGCGAGCGCCGAGCGGGTCACTTCAACTGGCGTGCAAGCCTTGCGGGCATAAGCCTCGCGGAGCGTTGAATAGGCGGATCGATGCGGCATGGGAAATACGTTATTGAAGCAACTTCCTGGGATCCAGGATGTGCAATTGTTTATTGTGGGTCGTCAGTACGCCTTCTTTCTTCAGGCGCGCCAGTGTCCGTGTGACGGTCACGCGCGACGCCCCCGTCATGGCGGAGATCGTCTCGTGCGTAAGGGTGATGCCGATGAGGATCCCGCCATCCTTCTCGGTGCCGTAAAGTTCGGCCAATCGACTTAGCAATTCGAAAATGCGCTTCTCGGGCTTGGGAGAGGCCAGGTATTGAAGCCGCCCGCCCAGAACACGCTGTTTCATGGCCGAAATGCGCAGCAGCGCGACGGCCAGTTCCGGGTGCAAGGCAAAAGCTTGCTCCATATTCTTGGCGTCGAAAACAATAACTTCAACGTCCTCGACCGCCATGGCAGCCGAGAAGCTCGGCAAATTGTCGAATGCGGCGGCCTCGCCACATAAGGCCCATCGCCCCATGACTTCAAGTACAAACTCAGATCCATCTTCACGGAAAATGGAGACCTGGACACGGCCACGCAACACGAAGTAGAAAAGCGAGCTGACCTGCGCCTGCAGATAGAGAAACTCGCCTTTTTTGTAGGTACGGCGTTGCCCCAGGTGCGCCGATCGGATCCACGGCCCCGCAACGGCGTCGTCCAGATACCAGGTTTCGGTGATACGGGGCTTCGGTTTGGTGGCCATGGACTCCGCCGCTAGGAATTTATTTCTCAACAGCCGCTATGGCCTTGATTTCTATAAGAAGTGTATCGCGGGCCAGCGACTCTACTCCCAGGATAGTCCAGGCGGGGAAGTCGCTTTTGATGAACTCGTCCTTCACTTCGCGGAATGTCGTCAGTTGCTCGTCGATGCGCACGTGGTAGGACACCAACTCGACCAGGTTCTCGAAGCCCAGGCCCTCGTGCTTCAAAATGGCTTGCAGGCGATTGAAGGCAACACGGATCTGCTCTTCAGCGGTCTCGGGTATGGTCCCATCGGGACGAATGCCGACCTGCCCAGCGATAAAGACCAGGCCGTTGGCCCGTACTGCCGGCGAATACTTGAATAGATCGAAAACCTTGTTGCTGCCAAATGTAGGGTCGTCTTCAGGCAGACGCAGGCGTTGGATATTGCTCATGGAATGATTCCTTTACTTAGGTTGAACTTCAGTTGTCATACTCGCGCATTGGCGGGCAGTTCCAGGCCCAGCAATGTGCGGCCAAATACCTCTGCGGCAGGATTGGTCTGCAGCAAGAAATGCGAAGCCATACTGTGAAAATCGCGGAAGCAGCGCTCAATGGGCCCGTTGGGCAAAAGGCTGCCGCCAAGATTGCGCACCATAGCATTAACAGCCTGCATGGCGAGATCGGAGATCGTGGCCGCGTTGACCCGATACTTTGCTCGTTCCTCGACAGTAAAGACATGGCCCTGTGCCGCCAAGTCATAAAGCTCGTCGACATCATGCATCAACTGATTGAAGGCCATATCGAGATGGCTGGCCGCCTTGCCCAGCTCGGCCAGCGAGAATCGGTCTTCAGTCTGGGGGGCATTCAGTCCTGCGGGACGGCGGCTTTTCAGGACGTCGCGGTAAAGATCCAGCATGC
The DNA here is from genome assembly GCF_004022565.1 of Pollutimonas thiosulfatoxidans. Taxonomy (NCBI): domain Bacteria; kingdom Pseudomonadati; phylum Pseudomonadota; class Betaproteobacteria; order Burkholderiales; family Alcaligenaceae; genus Pollutimonas; species Pollutimonas thiosulfatoxidans. Next base: position 3,481,569 of record NZ_CP022987.1, on the reverse strand, counting down.
CATACGACACCGCCGATACAGCCGCCGCGACCGACATCGCAAACAGACTGGTATGCGGAATTGCATACATCGGATCTTTATTACGTACGCGGCCCGGGTAGTTGACCCGCTGCAAGTCCTTCCAGCGCACGCTGCGATACGCCGGCACCTTCTCGCCTTTAAGGTAGACGTCTTTGCTGCCAGTGCCCCGCATGCCCATGACGTTCCAGCTGCTGTCATCGATCTCGAAGCTGGCCTTGGGCACCAGCAGCAGGCGCTGCTCGTTGCCGTCCTTCATGGGCGCATCCACCAGCACGCAAGCCCAGTCGGCCACATCTATGCCTGATGCATAAGTCCATTTCCCGGTCAGCGTGAAGTGCTCGCCATCGTAAGCGACGTCCACGCCACGGCCTACGTTGCCGGTCAGCGCAATAACCACCGCGTCGGCGCCATCGGCAAAGACGTCATCCTGGGCTGCGGGCGAGAACATGCCGGCCATCCATGGGTGCAGGCCGGCCAGGCTCAGTATCCATGCAGTCGCACTATCGCCCCGGGCGATCTCGCGGGTAACACGCCACAACACCGACGGTCGCATGCCGTAACCGCCGTTCTCCCGGGACTGGCAGATGCGGAAGAAACCGTTGTCGCGCAGCAGGCTGGCCGCCTCGTCGGAAATGCGCTTGTCCAGATCGTGCTGTGGCCCTTTCTCTCTCAATAGCGGGATAAGACCATTGGCGGCTTGGACAAGTGCTTGCGCGCTGGGCACGGTTGTCGAAGTCACTTGATTCATTATTCTTTCCTTTGTCTGAATGGTGTTCAAGAGGCCGCCAGTGCCAGGTCGCGATAGCGCCCCCCGGCATAGACCAAGGCGGGAGCCGGCTGCTCGGCAGCCTGCATGTCTTCGACCGCGCCGAAGATCACGGTATGGTCGCCAGCGAGACAATGCGAATCGACGCGGCACACAAACGAAGCATTCGCCCCTTCCAATATCGGCGTACCCGATTCGTCGCGCAGCCATACGGCGGGCGTTTCTTCCAGGCGCTGTCCCCCGTAATGCCTCGAGATGTCGCCCTGCCCGGCGCTGAGCACATTGACCGAGAAACGGCCCCGGGCCAGCACGGCGTGCAACATCCGGCTTTCATTGCGAATGCAGCAAAGCAATAGCAAGGGATTCAGACTGACGGCGCTTACCGCATTTGCCGTCATGGCGGAAATGGGTTCGTCGTCGGATTGAACGGCAATGACGGTAATGCCCGTCACGAAACGCCCCATCAACTGCCGAAACCGCGTTTGTATAGAAGCCATGATTCGCTCCTGGATCGTTGAGATGGAGAAATTCTATGTCTCGACCACCGACCCGGTCTGTATACCGATATACCGTTGCGGCCCCAATTTCGATAACCATGAATCCACGCGGCCGCCCTTACCGGCAATTGGCTACACTGCCCGCCCACACAGGTATTAACCCTAGGTGGCGTGGGCCCGAAAAGGTATATGGAGATACAGACTCGAGGACTAGCTGACAAATATAGTTGTCGCGTGCCGATACCTATTCCTATTCGCAAGCACACTACTACCCCGGAGAGAACAATGAAACGACTTACCAAACTGCTGTCGAGCTGCTTGCTCGGCGTCGGTATCGTCAGCGCCGCGTTAGCGACGGAAACCAAAGCGCCAATCAAAGTGGGCAGCATTCTTTCAGTGACTGGCGCCGCGGCGTATCTGGGCACACCGGAACTCAAGACACTGCAGATGTATGTTGAAGAACTCAACAAAAGCGGCGGCGTATTAGGGCGGCAACTGCAACTGGTCCACTACGACGACGGCAGCGATGCATCCAAAGCCAACGCCTTTGCCAAGCGCCTGATCGAAGACGATAAAGTGGACTTCATTGTGGGCGGCACGACCACCGGATCGACGATGTCCATGGTGCCTTTGGTACAAAAAGCCGAAATCCCGTTCATGTCCCTGGCCGGCGCAGTCGTTGTCGTAGAACCAGTAAAGAAATGGGTGTTCAAGGCATCGACGACAGACCGGATAGCCGCAGAGCGGGTCTTTCTGGATATGCAGAAACGCGGCATTAGCAAGATCGCATTGCTTTCCGAGACCAGCGGTTTCGGACAGTCGGGCAAGAAGCAATCCGAGGAAGTTGCCGAGAAGTACGGCATAACGTTCGTCATCAAGGAAACCTACGGCCCCAAGGACACTGACATCAGCCCGCAACTGACGAAGATCAAGAACAACGCCGACGTACAAGCAGTGTTCGTTTTTGGTTTCGGCCAAGGGCCGGCGATCGTGACCAAGAACTATCGTCAATTGGGGCTGGATCTGCCGCTATACCATGCGCATGGTGTCGGTTCTGACGAATTCATCGCCCTGGCCGGCGCGGCAGCAGAAGGCGCCTACGCACTGGCGCCGCCTTTGATGATCGCAGCAACGCTTGCCGACAACGATCCTCAAAAGCCTGTCGTCACTGACTATGTCGCGGCATACCGCGAGCGCTTCAAGGAAGACGTGTCGATGTTTGGCGGTCAAGCCCACGACAACTTCTTTATCGTCATTGAAGCCATCAAGCGTGTCGGCACGACTGACAAGGCCAAGGTGCGCGATGCCATCGAGTCCACCAAGGGTTATATCGGGACCGGCGGCGAAGTCAATATGTCGCCCACCGACCACATGGGCTTGTCCGTCGAGTCGCTGCGCATGCTTGTCGTGAAAGATGGCAAGTGGGTTGAAGCTCAATAATCGTAACCGCGCCACTTCATAGGGCAGCTTTAGCTGTGACGATAATGCCAATCATGGGTTTCTTTCGATGCTAGCAACGTTTCTGCAATTTGCGTTCTCAGGTCTCACGGTTGGCGCCATCTACGCGCTGGTGGCTCTCGGTTTCGCACTGATCTACAACGCCAGCGGCGTGATCAACTTTGCCCAAGGCGAATTTGTCATGCTGGGCGGCATGTTGGCGGTCTATTTCACATACCAGGGCTTCCCGATGCCAGCCGCGGTCGTCCTGGCCGTCCTCCTGCCGGCCGCCATCGGGGTGCTGGTGGAAAAACTCACCATCGAGCCCGTAAAGGGCGCGGAAACGATCACTCTGATCATCATCACGCTGGGCGTGTCCTTGATCATCCGGGGGCTGGTGCAGGTAACCCTGGGCAAGGGCACGCATACGTTGCCTGCATTTTCGGGCGACGCGCCTATCGATATTCTGGGCGCGACGCTGACGCCGCAAAGCTTATGGGTGCTGGGCGGAACGGCGATTGCCGTATTGCTGCTGTGGTATTTTTTCACTCGCACCATGGCCGGCAAAGCCATGCTGGCCACCTCGTACAACCGCGTGGCCGCTGAGCTAGTGGGTATCAACACCAACTGGGTGCTGTTCATGAGTTTCGCGCTGGCATCAGCCTTGGGCGCGATAGGCGGCATCCTCGTGACCCCCATCACATTGACCAGCTTTGACGTCGGCATCATGTTGGGCCTGAAAGGCTTCGTGGCAGCCGTCCTTGGCGGATTGGGAAGCTTTCCGGGCGCCGTCATCGGGGGCTTTTGGTCGGTCTCATCGAGGCGACTGCCGCCGGCTATCTTTCGTCGGCCTACAAGGACGCCATTCCGTTCGTCCTGATTCTTTTTATTCTTTTCTTCATGCCCCGCGGCCTGTTGGGTAGCAAGGTAACGGACAGGGTATAAACGTGCGAAACAAAAATTATATAGGGCTCTATTTAGTAGCCGCAGCATTGATATTGCTGCCACTCGTACTGCCCAACAGCTACTACACAGACTTGATCATACGCATGGCCATCAACGCAACCATCGTCATAGGACTGAACCTGCTGATCGGCTTTGCCGGGCAGATCAGTCTGGGGCATGCCGGCTTCGTCGGGATGGGGGCCTTCGCCTCGGCCATCCTGCCCTACCATTTTGGATGGTCGCCGTTTGCCGCCATGATCGCGGGCGCACTGGCTACGGGGCTATTGGCCGGGCTGGTTGCCCGTCCCATTTTCAAGCTAAAGGGCCACTATCTGGCCATGGCGACGCTGGGCCTGGGCATCATCATCAACATCGTCTTGCGCAACGAATCGCAATATACCGGCGGGCCGGACGGCATGCCGGTGATGCCAATGGAGATCTTCAACTTCGAGATCTCTGGCGATCAACACTGGTATTGGATAGTCGCCATGCTGCTGTGCATCAGCATCTGGGCGTCGCTAAACCTGATCAACTCGCCCTTCGGGCGGGCGCTGCGTGCCTTGCACGGATCAGAGGTCGCTGCCAGTGTGGCCGGTGTCAATGTAGAACGCTACAAGATCGTTATCTTTATCGTGTCGGCGCTCTTCGCCAGCATCATGGGCAGTATCACGGCGCATTACATCGGTTTCATCACGCCCAACGTAGCCGACTTCCCGCACTCTATCGAGCTGCTCACCATGGTGGTCGTTGGCGGGGTGGCGTCGATCTATGGCTCGGTCATCGGTGCAGTATTGCTTACCGCATTGCCGCAGGCACTGGCCAGTTTCGAAGGATGGGAAACCGTTGTCTACGGCGTGATCCTTGTGGGCTGCATGATCTTTGTGCCAAGAGGTTTGGTGCCTACGCTGGCCGCTCGCTTCAGGAAGGAAGGCTGAACATGCCCTTGCTGCAGATATCCAATTTGAGTAAATCGTTCGGCGGTGTGCATGCCGTGCAAGACGTGCAGTTCAGCGTCCCGGCCGGCGTCATATTTTCGGTAATCGGCCCCAACGGTGCCGGCAAGACGACTCTGTTCAATCTCATCACGGGTATCTACACACCCGATACAGGCAGCATACGCCTGGATGGCGCAGAGATCGTGGGCACCCCAACATCGGCATTGGCCGCGCTCGGCATAGCGCGGACATTCCAGAACTTGCAGATATGCATGAACATGTCGGCGCTGGAAAACGTAATGGTGGGCGCCCATCTGCGGCTGGACCGCAATCCCTTGAAGGCGGCACTCAGACTGCCGTCGCTGGTTAGTCGGGACCGCGAACTGGCCGACGAAGCGGCCGAGCTGATGGCTTTCGTGGGCCTGAAGGATCAGGTCAAGGCCCAGTCCGACAGCCTGGCCTACGGGATGTTGAAACGCCTTGAAATCGCAAGAGCCCTTGCCCTGAAGCCCAAGTTGATCTTTCTTGACGAGCCTGCGGCCGGCTTGAACCCGCGCGAAACCGACGATGTAGCAGACCTGATCCGTCATATATCGGAGTCCGGCATTACCGTCGTGCTGGTCGAGCACGACATGAAGATGGTCATGAAGTTATCGGATCGCATCCTGGTGATGGACTATGGCAAGACGCTCATAGAAGGTACGCCGGAGGAAGTCCGCGCCAACCCGGAAGTCATCGCCGCATACCTCGGAGCCGACGCATGAGCGCAACACTCGACACAACGCCGGCAGGCGGCATCAGCGCCCAGCCTGCACAAGACATTTTGCTGAAAGTCAGCGGCATGGAGAGCGCATACGGCCGCATCAAGGCCCTGAAGGGCATCAGCCTGGAAATCGCACGCGGCGAAACCGTGGCACTGATAGGCGCTAACGGCGCCGGCAAGACCACCTTCTTGCGCACGCTGTCCGGCGTCCAGCCCATGAGCGCAGGCAAGATAGAGTTCGACGGCAAAGACATCAGCCGGCTTCGGGCAGATCAACGCGTCGCGCGCGGCATATGTCAGAGCCCGGAAGGCCGGATGGTATTTGGCCCGCTTTCGATTGAAGACAACTTACGGCTGGGTGCCTACACACGCAAGGACCAGGAGATCGCCGCTGACATTGATGATATCTACGGGATGTTTCCCATCCTCCATACCAAGCGGCACCTTCCAGCTGGTTCGCTATCGGGCGGCCAGCAGCAAATGCTGGCTATCGGCCGCGCCTTGATGGGCAGGCCCAAGTTGCTGTTGCTGGATGAGCCCTCCATGGGCCTGGCGCCTTTGCTGGTCGAGGAAATCTTCAACGTCATCCGCATGCTCAAATCCAAAGGCATGACCATACTGCTGGTAGAACAGAACGCATTCGGCGCTTTGGGAATTTCCGATCGCGCCTACGTGCTCGAGATCGGCCAGATCACTCTGACCGGCACGGGCCAGGATCTGAAAGAGAATGAAAGCGTGCGCGCGGCTTATCTGGGCATGTAGGGGCCGACGTTTTTTTACGAAGCGCTACATGCTGGGTTAGGTATTGACGTAGACTGATGGGCGAGCAATCCGCTCTATTGCTTACCCTGAACCCATGAACATCAATGATAGCGAACAGGATTATCGCGATCTTGAAATGGCGGTTGCGCTGCTCGAAGCCCCTTCCATTACCGCGAAACTGTCCAACCTGATTGGCTCGCCCATAGAAAGCCTGGTTGCCAAGCTGCCAGGCGCGGTATCGCGCAAGCTGCATGGCGCCGTCGAAGTTGCTCTGCACAAGTCCGCCAATGCCGCCTTGTGGAGCCTGCAGAACAAGCCCAGCCAGCATGCGTCCACCAAGCTGCATAAGCTTTACGCCGCGGGCTCGGGCGCAGTCGGCGGTGTCTTCGGCTTCTCAGCGCTGTTTATCGAATTACCCATATCGACGACCATCATGATGCGCGCAGTGGCTGACGTGGCACGCAGCGAAGGCTTCGATCTTCAGGATTTTGCCGTGAAACGCGCCTGCATTGAAGTCTTTGCGCTGGGCGGCAACACTGAAGGCGACGACGGCACAGACACCGGCTATTACGTGACCCGCAGCTTTACGGCCAGCGTGGTGACGCACTTGTCCAAGCCTTTGGCCGATATCGCGGCCAAGCAGGCTACAGCCGCAGCCGGTCGCGGTTTCTCGATGGCTCCGCAACAGGCCGCCGTCTGGCTGGCTGCGCTGATCGAAACCGTGGCCTCGCGCTTTGGCGTCGTGATTACGAACAAATTCGCCGCCCAGGCCGTGCCGATTATTGGTGCCGTCAGCGGGGCCGCGGTGAACGCGCTTTTTACCGACTTCTACCAGGACATGGCGCGTGGCCACTTCACTGTGATGCGGCTGGAAGAGAAGTACGGACCTGAACAGATCAAAGCGGCTTATCAGGCTATTGCCCGGGCTTAGTTGGCGGCGCCCTTCAGTTTCCGGGCAGCATCCAGATGCTGTTGCAGCACGGGGACGGTACTTGCGGCGAATTCCTTCACATCGTCGCGTTCGGATTGCTGGGCCGTTTCGGTGAACAGGGCCACAGCCTTTTCGTGCTCTCCAACCGCTACGAGTTCGGTATATTTCTTATCAAAATCGGCGCCTGTCACTTGCTGCAGCTCTGCCAGCAAACCTTGTCTATCCCCATCCATCGCGACTTGTAGTACAACATTGTGCTGGGATGCGAGGCGCTTCAGATCCGCGTCAATAGCCTCGTGTTCTATCAAAATCTGCCGCGCGAACTCCTTGATTTGTTCCTGACTGGCGCTTTGCAAAGCCATTTGGCTGGCCTGCATCTCGAAAATGCCGGACACCGCAGCCTCTTGCAGGAAGCGTGTATCTTCGTCCGCCAGCGCGCTGTCTTGTGCACTGACTGCGGCCGGCGCAGCAAGCAACAGCGCCAAGACAAAAAACGCTATATATCTCATGGCTGGCTCCTTAAGGTTACGCTAACATCCGAGACTGGCCAGCAAGCGCCTTGCCCGCTTTCTACTAACGGATAGCGCCCGAGTATTCCATTTCCTGCATCACCCAGTCCCGACGGGCATCGCCGTAGCGGGCCGCGATTTCCGACAAGGCGGCGTCCAACTGCCGTACCGGCTTGATGTTCTTCGCCAGCGGCAATCGCGGCATATCGTGATCGCCAGGTCGAGCATCCAATATCAGGCCGCTGCGCAGGGTGACTGGCCCGGATGGCGACGCGGCAACGACCCGTACATGGCCGGTGCGTGACCAAGCATCGGCAGCCAGGGCCAGTGCGATGTCGTCCATGCCATCGCTTACGTCGATGGCACTCTCCCGGTCGCGCCAGAATGCCGCCTTGTTCAGAGCGTATTCAAAGCCACGCGAGAAATTCACACCAAAGGCGTCGCTGTCGTGAGCAGGCCCCCAGTATTCCACGCCTAATTCCTCTGCCAGGCGAGCCGCCTTGTCGGGTCCGCCCAGAGCCGCTACCAAGGCGAGCATGGTGGGCACCGAAGCCGTGATGCCGGTCGTAGTGGCAACGCCGCGGTCTGCAAGGTAGCGCCGATCAGGCACGTGGACGGCACCGGGGTGGCGCTCCTGCAAGGTGCTGCGGTCGTACCAATGGCCGGCAAAGCGGCGGCCGTCCAATAGTCCGGCCTGCCCCGCGACCCGTGCTCCGGAACAAACGGCGATGATGCGCGCCCCCCATTGAGCCTGCCGTTGCAGCCAGGCCATGACCGCGGGATCGTTGTCGGGCTCCATGGCCGGCACGATCACGTAGTCGGCACCTTGCGGGTGCAACTGGTCGAAGCCTGCGAAGTCCTGCGTAGCCTGGACCTGCAATGCTGGGTATAGGGTGACCGGCCCGCGGCGAGGAGCCACCATCTGTATGTCTGCAATATCGGCGCGCTTGAGGACCGCATGAGGCACTAGCAGGTCGGTCATTTCGGTACCCTGGTTTAGGGCCACGATAGCAATTACCTGGCGTTGTGTGCCTTGCGGCGCCATGGCCTCGATGAAGGCTTGCTTGTGCTTGGCGGCGTCGGCGCCGTCATTGCCCGTAGCCGCAAAAGAGGCCGCTACGCCATAGCCCGCGAGGAAAAATACTGCAATACTTAGTGCTGCCAACCTGCCTGATATTGATGAAAACATTGCCGCGCCCGTTCAGAACATCAAGGACTTCAGTCTATTCATGCACGCCTCCACCCACAACGACGAAGAAGCCGCAGTTTCTGCCAGAACAATTGTTCTGATCGCGTTCGACGGCGTCGAGGTCATCGACGTGGCCGGGCCGGCCAGCGTGTTCAGCAAAGCGGAGGAACTGCAACCGGGCAGCTATGTGCTGCAACTGGCATCTCCTGACGGCGGCACAGTCACTACAAACAGCGGCGTCACCTTCGCCGCCACCAAGCCGCTCGACGAACTACCTACGGCCATCGATACGCTGATCGTCGCCGGTGGAGACGAGCCGGCCGTCCGCGCCGTCATCGCGCAAGGGCATATCGGCCGCTGGCTGGTCCACGTAGCGCCGCAAACCCGGCGGATGGCGAGCGTGTGCAGCGGCGCATTCGCATTGGCTGCGGCAGGCTTGCTGGATGGCCGCGAAGCAACCACACATTGGCGGGTCTGCGAAATGCTCCAGGCGCTGCGGCCTCAGGTCCGCGTGCAACGTGAGCGGATCTACGTACACGATGGCCCGGTATGGACATCGGCCGGGGTGACGACCGGCATCGAATTGGCCTTGGCCCTGGTGGAAGACGACTTGGGGCATGAGGCGGCGATGGCGATTGCCCGCACACTGGCACTGCCCATGTTGCGTGGCGCCAGTCAACCCCAGCTAAGCCCAGCGCTACAGGCCCAAGGACCGGCCAGCCACCGTCTGCGCGAGCTGGTGGCGTGGATCAGCATGCACCCGCAGGACGACCTGTCCGTACAAACGCTTGCGCGACTCGCCATGATGAGCCCCCGACACTTTGCGCGGGCCTTTTCAGCCGAGATAGGCTGTACACCAGCACGTTTCGTCGAACAGACGCGCGTAGCCATCGCTGAACAACTCCTGCGTCAGACGCGATGGCCCCAGCAGCGCGTTGCTGAGCGCAGTGGCTTTGGTTCGGTCGATGCACTGCAACGCGCATTCATGCGACGGCACGGAGTACCCCCCACCGCCTTTCGTAACAGCGACGGCCTAAGCGATGGAAGTGCGCAGTAGCTGCTCGATCAGGTTCTTGACCACGGGCGATCGTTCGAAACCGCGATAGACAGCAGCCACCTCCGAGTTGATCGGTTCGCCCGCCAACGGCTTGAAGACCACATTAGGCATATCCAACGCGCCTTGCAGAATGTCCGGCACAATGGCAACGCCCGCGCCGAACGAAACCTCCGTAAGCACTTGCAGCAAGCTGCCTGGCCTGCTGGGCGCATCCAAGGCAAAGCGCCCGCGTCGGCTGACCTCTTTGGTGCCGCTGTCTTGCTCCGGAACGATAAAGGTTTCAGTCGCCAGCTCGCGCGACTTGACCGGCCCTGATGCCGAAGCAAGCCTGTGCTCGGCCGGCAGGGCTACGCAATAGCGGTCGCGCAGGACCACTTGCGAGCGCAGTGAACGATCCAACACGATAGGCAGGCGCACGAAAGCGATGTCGACTTGCCCGTCCTTCAAGAGCTCGGGCAAGCGTGCCATGGGCTGCTCTCTTACCGTAACCAACACCTGCGGAAACGCCCGCCTGAACAGCCGTAGCTGCTGCTGTAATACTCCCGAGTACGCCGCCGAGCCCACATAGCCGATTTCGATACGTCCGAGTTGCCCGCGTCCTGCCAACTGGCCCACGTTGATAGTGCGCTCAACCTGACGCAGCGCCAGTTGCGCTTCTGCCAGAAACGCCTCGCCGGCAGCGGTCAGGCTGACCGCCCGCTTGGTGCGGGCGAACAAGCGTGCCTGCAGCCGGCGTTCCAGCTGTTGGATCTGGACGGTGAGCGTGGGCGGCGATATGCCCAAAGCTTCGGCTGCGAGTGCAAAGTGCAAGTGCTCGGCAACGGCAACGAAGTACTTCAAGTGTCTAAGCTCGATCAAGGCAGCATCCTTTAATTAGACTGTAGCTAATTAACGGTTCAAATGATAGCAATGACTGGAATGCTGTTCTTTGCTTGAATGATAGGCTACGCTTCTTCTTCTGGTTCAACTGATGTCCACACTCGCACTTCCTGCCACCCGCTATAACAAGACTGCAGTACTGCTCACCGCGTCGGCAGGTTGCGCCATGCCCGTGCTGGACACCAACGTCGTAGGCATCGTGTTGCCGACCATAGCCGGCGACCTGAACGCATCGCTTGCCGATGTCGCCTGGGTAGTCAGTACTTACGTGCTTTGCTTTGCCGCCCTGCTGCTGCCTGCAGGTTCAGTCGCGGATCGCTATGGCCGCAAGCGGGTGTTCGTGGGCGGCATCCTGGTTTTCATGCTGGCATCGCTGGGCTGCGGCCTTGCACCCAATATTCCGGTCCTGTACATCATGCGGGCTATACAGGGCGCCGGCGCCGCCTTTCTGCTTGCCCCGGCGTTGGCCATCATCGCACATACCTTCCATGAGGAATCCGCGCGTATCCGCGCGTGGGCCACCTGGGGTGGCATCATGGGGCTGATGATGGCCGTTTCGCCATTGGTAGGCGGAGCCGTCGGCACTTGGCTGGGCTGGCGCTGGGCCTTCTTTATCAACGCGCCGATATGCGCCGTGCTGGCGCTGGCCGTATTTAAAACCATAGCGGAATCCCGCGATCCCACGCCACGAAGGCTGGACCTTCCCGGCATGGCGCTATTCACCGCCGGCATGTTCCTGGTCACCCGCAGCCTGATTGTGGGGCCCGAGCGCGGCTGGCTAAGCAGCGACGTCATGACAGGCCTGCTTGCCAGTGTCCTGGTTTTTTCGGCGTTTGCTATCGTGGAGCGGCGACGCGTCCACCCCATGCTGGACCTTGCCGTGTTCCGATCGCGCGCTTTCGCCGCGGCGGTCCTGGCCATGTTCGCGTACGCGGCCAGTGCGCAAGTCATGGCGGTGCTATTGCCCATGTATCTGCAAAACGCGCGGGGGGCGACCGCTATGCAAGCTGGTGTCGGGATGCTGCCTTTTGCCGTTGCCATGATGCTACTGCCTTACGCTGGCCGTGCTTTGGGCAAGCACTGGGCTTCCTGGAAAATCCTGACACTGGGCCTGCTGGTAGTCGCCTTGGGCAATCTGCTGATGATGTGGGCGGCAAGCGCCGGCGGCCTGCCCTTGCTGGTTGTGGCCATGGCGGTTCTGGGCAGCGGCGGCGGCCTGCTTAACGGCGAAACGCAACGGGCCATCATGGCCACCATACCGCGCGAAAAAGCCGGCATGGCTTCAGGCATCAGCACCACAGCGCGCTTCAGCGGCGTGCTGCTGGGCTTCGCCAGCTTGGCGGGAGTGATGTCGGCTGGCGTCAGTGCCACAAGCCAGGAACAAACAGTGCTGCCGGACTATTCTCGGCTGGCCTATGCGGCAGGTTACGCGGACGCCTTTCTATTGGCAGCACTGATTGCGCTCCTCTCGGCCATTATTGTCCGCGCCTGCATGGGGTCGCCCGTGAAAAACTAGGACCTCGCCTCGAAGATTTTCTGACCTACCGGCTACACCGGGTCAACAAGCTGAGCGACCGGGAAACCCACTGCGCCTATTTGGACGAGTGCGGGCTGCCGCTGGGCGAAGCGCGATGCGCGCTATCGCGAGGTTAATCGACGCCCATAAATTGTGTATCAGCCCCGACCGAGTGCCGTAATGCAACAACCCTAGGGTAAACCCTAGCTATTTACTAGGGTTTACCCTATAATGGGGCATCCACCCACTCGTTTACTTGCGGAGTTCAACAATGGCTAATTCTCTTTTTGGCAAGCTGGTGCCTGCCGGCAACCTGCCGGTCAACACCGGCCAGCGTGTTCGCCAGCAATCTTCCTGGGTAGAACGCGCCACCCGTGTGGTGCGCAAGCTCGACCGCCGTGCGCAAGGCTATTTCGCCGCACTGGCTGAAGCGCGTCGCCGCCCTTGGGATGACACGCGGATGTAATGCAACAGCCGGGCATAGGCCCACCCACAAAATGCCCCGAGCTTACTCGGGGCATTTTTTTTTGATCATGGCTTCTACCGACCGTTTTGAACGCTTGCGCGCTCCGCATATGAAGCAAGACCGATATGGCACCAACAGCACAGACCTGTAGCGATGTTCATGCGAGATGTCCATACTCAGAAGGCTCTAACGGACCAGCTGCCTCGCCAGCTTAATCTCATTGACCACTCTTCGTTAATAAACGAAAATGACCCTCTATCGGATCAAACACTACCTTACGGTCGACGGGCGGAACGATCAATACCTCCACTGGCTCAGTTGTCTCCGGGACCGTCGAGCACAGGTGGCGGTTATCCGGCGTATCAACCGGATCGAGCAAGGCAACTTTGGCGACCATAAGTTCTGTCGGGATGGCGTATGGGAGCTGCGAATCGACGTCGGTTCGGGCTACCGCGTGTATTACGCCCACGCCGGGCTACGCGTAGTCTTGCTGCTGTGCGCTGGCGATAAAGGCAGGCAGAACGGCGATATCCACCGAGCCGTACGTTATTGGCAGGACTGGCAACGGAGAAACAATGATGACAAGCAGACTACATGATGAAGCCATGGCTGAGTTGTATCGCAACGACCCGACACTGGCCCTTGATGTGATCAACAGCATTCTCGAAGACGGCGACCAGGCGGAGTTGTTGACAGTACTGCGCCAACTCGCCCAGGCGTTCGGTGGTGTACAAGCGGTAGCTGAGCAAGCCCATCTCAATCCGACGCAGTTATATCGGACCCTATCACCTAAAGGTAATCCTGCCTTGAGCAGTTTGGCCGCCATTCTTAAGGCGATGGGGCTGCGATTGGCGGTGCAGCCTCTGGACCCATCAGCACCTGCTCGTGTAGCTTGAAGCTCGAGTTCCATGCGGCCCTCTTACCTTCCCCCCAACGCGCTGGACCCCCGACGTACCGCCTTGCGCCGCATGAAGATAGGCGCCGCCGCGCTGTTGGTGGCGATGATTTGCGGATTCATCACCAGCCACCTCATGGGCGGCCAGGGGATGTGGGCATGGGTGCGCGCATTCTGTGAAGCGGCAACGGTCGGCGCGCTGGCCGACTGGTTCGCAGTCGTAGCGTTATTTCGCCACCCGCTGGGCTTGCCCATCCCCCACACCGCGATCATTCCGGAAAACAAGGAACGCATCGCCGACAACCTTGCGACTTTCGTACGCGATCACTTTCTTGAGCCCGAAACCTTGCTGGAGAAACTGAAAGTATTCGACCCCGCCGGCCGGCTTGGGCTCTGGCTGAGCGAACCCGCCCAGGCGCGCCAGCTTAGCGAAGCTGCTCGACAAGTGGCCGTTCAGGTGCTGGATCTGCTGGACGAGTCTGCCGTACGCAAGGTGATCCAGGAGTTCGTCACCACCACCCTGCAACGCTGGGACGCCGGACGCACCGCCGGCGACATATTTGGACTGCTTACCCGCGACGGCAGGCACCAGCGTCTGTTGGATCAGGCGCTACAACGCCTGGCGACTTATCTGGACAGCGAGGAGGTCAAGCAGCGGGCCTCCGACCTGCTGCTCAAGCACGCCCGTAAGGAATGGCCACGCGTTGTCGGCGCGGTAGGCCTGGTCTCATCCACCGATGTCATGGCCGATAAGCTGGCCGACAAACTGGCGCGGGCGCTGGTTAACGAATTGCACGACATCCTGGCGCAGCCCGATCACCCGGTGCGTCGCGACTACGAAGCATGGGTAAGCGACTACATCGAGCGGCTGGGAACCGACCCCGACGTGGCGGCGCAGGTGGAAGCGCTGAAGCAGCGCATTATTGCTAACCCGCAAGTGCAGGACTACGTGCAGAACCTATGGACTGAGATTCATGCAGCGCTGCGGCGCGACCTCGCCGCGCCGGAATCCCGCTTGTGCCGTCATCTGGAAAAAGCCCTGCTGGCAATGGGACGCAAGCTGGCCCAGGAGCCTACCTTGCGCGAGGCCATCAACAACCACGTGCTTTCAGGTGCCCAGCGGCTTACCGAGACCTTGCGCAGCGGCGTGACCGAGCATATATCGCGCACCGTCAAGAATTGGGACGAGCGCCACCTGGTCGACGAACTGGAGCTGAGCATAGGCCGCGATCTTCAGTACATCCGCTATAACGGCACCCTGGTGGGCGGACTGATAGGGGTGCTGCTGCATGGCATCGTGCTGCTGTTGAACCCCTGATTCCTCTACTTTGCCGCACACACCTCGGACGCGTCCTGCTGCTTCAAATACGCAATCAAGTCACTGCGCTCCTGTGCATCCGGAATACCCGCATACCCCATCGACGTGCCGGGCACCGCCTGCATGGGCGCTGCCAGAAAGTCGTCCAGCGTTTCTTCCGTCCAGACAAACTGCGCATTTTTCATGGCTTCTGAGTAAGAGAAACCGGGCACACTGCCGGCTTGACGGCCCAGCAGCCCACAGTGGCGCGGGCCTGTGCGGTCGTACGCCAGCGCATGGCACGCGAGGCAGCGGGAATAGACCGCCTCGCCCCGGAGGGCATCGCCAGGCGCTGCGAGTGCGAACTGCGTGGCGCCGAACCAGCTGAAGATGGCACCCAGCAGCAGCAACTGCCAGTGCGCGCCTCTCATACCATGAAGGCGGAAGGCACAGGCGCTTGTCCCAGCGCATGGCGCAGCACCGCCCAGTGCATGGCCTCGTCGCCCAGTATGCTGGCGGCCGCTTTAGACAGGTCGCGGTTATCGAAGACCGGGACTGCGCCCAGATAAGCGCTGACGGCTCCCTTCTCCAACATGGCGGCAAATTGCAATACATCCCCCTGGGACTTCAAGGTCTCAACAGGAAACGCGTACTTGTCTTTGGCGTCTACCGCTTTACCCCCCAAGGTCTGTATGGTTTTGGCAAGCAGTTCGGCATGCTCTTTATGGTGTCCCTGGAATACCACTGCCAGGTCCAGCACAGGTTTCTGCAGCAAGCCGCTTTCAGCGCCCACCTGGTAGGCAGCTATTGCCTCCAGCTCCGCCGCAAGGGCGGTATTGAGAATACGGACATCAGACGCGCCCGCATCCTGACCTTTGGCCAAGGCATCGCGGCCAGCCATCAAGGCGACGGCAGCGCCGGAAAGCAAAAGACCAGACTGGCCCAGGAAGGCGCGGCGTGCGTCGCGCGTCTGGGGGTTATGGACGAAACTCATGAACGACATGGCACTTCTCCTGAAAGAGGCAGCACGTCAGGTCGAACAAAAGCGCTCGCTGTTGCCGGGCTGTCATCGAATAAAGATCAACTGTCCAATTAGAGGACGCCCGGTCTGCTCGCGTTCCCGTCTTCTTGCCTTGGCATGCCTCTTGCCGCCAGCGGCTAACCTGGAGCTTAGCCATGAACCTTGCAGCACCTGAAAGCGATGACGATATCCTGCATGTGGAAAGTCGGATGGGCGACTTTATTCCGCGCTCGAAAACTATCTGGACGATAGGCCACTCCACGCGAACACTGGATGAGTTCGTCGCTGTACTGGAGCAATATGGCGTGCAGGCGATTGCCGACGTGCGCCGTCACCCAGGGTCGCGGCGGCTACCGCAGTTCGGCCAGGCGGCCTTGCAAGAAAGTCTGGAAAGTCGCGGTTTTGGCTATTTATGGATCGCCGAGCTGGGCGGGCGGCGACGCCCTGTCAAAGACAGCCCTAATGCGGCATGGCGCAATATTTCGTTCCAGGGTTATGCAGACCACCTGGAAAGCCATACCTTCAAGCAGGGTTTAAAAGCCTTGCTGGAGTTTGCCGATACACAACGAACAGCCATGATGTGCGCCGAATTATTGTGGTGGCGCTGCCATCGCGCGCTGGTATCAGATGTGCTGAAGCTGCATGGCATGGAGGTATTGCATATTCAGGACGACAAACACCTGACCGAGCATCCCTACACGTCGCCCGCCAAAGTTGAAGACGGTCGCTTGCGCTATGTGGCGACCGACTGACTATGAGCTTGCGCTCACCCGGGCCAACACGGTTGCCACGATACGGTCGCAGCGATCACCGGCAAATGAAAACACATCGCTGACGCCGTCATCCATTTGCTTGCGCAGGGCCTTGCGCAACAAGGCTCGCGCGCGGAAATAGCGGGTTCGTACGGTAGCTGGCGGAATCCCCAGGCAGGCTGCGGTTTCTTCCACACTGAACTCCTCGACCGCACGCAAGACAAAGACTGACCGGAACACATCGGGCAGGCGGTCTATATGGCCTTCCAGTATCTGGCGCGTTTGAGCGCGCAGCAACGTCGGCTCGGGCCGGTTGCAGGCTTGTTCATCCATGGTGGTGTCCGTCGTCATGTCGTCGGGTTGTGCATCGCTGTTGAACTCCAACCAGGTGGACAGCCGATTGATCTTGCGCAGACGCCGATTCGATTCGTTGACCACTATGCGCACCAGCCAGGTCGACAGCGCCGACTCGCCGCGAAATTGTCCCATGGCCCGGTAGGCGCAGAAGAACGCTTCCTGCACGGCTTCTTCGGCATCGGCATCGTTACGCAGGATGCTGCGGGCCACGCGATACAGGCGCTGGTTATAGCGACGCATCAGCTTGGTGAGCGCATCGGGATCGCCCAGGGCTATATGCCGGGCGATTTCGCTATCGGCCTCACGGGGAACGGCGCTGGGTACTAGGGTAAGAGTCATGGCGTATTAGAGGCAACGTGCATTGCTTGCGTTCCCGGAAGGATGGCGACATAACGGAACCGTATAACTTAATACCTTCATATTCGTTCCGTATTAGACACGCCTTCGTTAGACTGAATGGCAATAACGTTACTGTCATCAGGACTATCCCAATGAGCCGCATTACCATCCATACCGTAGATACCGCCCCCGCAGAGGCCCAAGACCGCGTCGCAGCGGCGCAAAAGAATAATGGCTTCCTGCCCAACCTTATCGGCGTACTGGCCAATGCTCCCACAGCCCTGGAAACCTACCAGGTTGTAGGCGCCATCAATGCGCGCACGGGCTTGTCTGCGGAAGAGCGCGAAGTCGTCCAAATTACGGCAGCCACTCTGAACGATTGTGGCTTCTGTGTAGCCGGGCACACCGCCCTGGCGCGCAAGAAACTGCAAATGCCCGAAGAAGTGATTCAGGCCTTGCGCAGCACAACCGCCATCGACGATCCAAAGCTGAATGCGCTGGCCCGGTTTACTGCCGAGGTCATCGAGACCAAGGGGCAAGTCAGCGACGCCATCCTGGCCAAGTTCCGCGATGTTGGATATTCCGAAGCCAATGCGCTGGAAGTCGTGCTGGGCGTCAGCCTGGCCACCTTGTGCAACTATGCCAACGGCCTGGCCCGCACCCCCATCAACCCGGAACTCCAGGCTCACGCCTGATAGGCAGCACCATGACTACAGCACAGCACGATAAGGCGCTGATCGACGCTGTTGCGGCACTGACCAAAACAGACCTGGCCCCATTGGCCAACGCTATCGATCAGGACGGCCTTTACCCCGCGGACTACCTGCGCAAGCTCGGCGCCCTGGGCGGTTTCGGGGCCAGCATTCCCGTTCAGCATGGCGGCTCGAACACTGGCCTGGCCACGCAAATTGGCATCACCAGCGCCGTGGCGCGCGAATGCGGCTCCACCGCCTTCCTGGTGTGGTGCCAGTCCAGCTGCGCGCAGTATCTCTTGAATACGCCGAACCAGGCCGTACGCGATCGCTATCTACAGGCCGTTACCCGCGGCGAGCTCTTGTCGGGCACCGGCATGTCCAATGCCGTGAAGCATCTGGCCGGCATCGAAAAAATTCACCTGAGCGCCCATCGGGATGGCGACGCCTATGTGGTCAGCGGTTCACTCCCTTGGGTCTCCAATGTGGGCAGCGACCACCTGGCCATCGTGGCGGCGTCCGTCGAAAACGAAGGCTACATCATGTTTGCCGTCCAGGGCAGCGCACCAGGATTAAGCCTGCACCCCTGCCCCGACTTTTCCGGGCTGGAAGGCACGCAGACGCTAAATTTACGCTTCAAGGATGTACGCATCGCCAACGATGACGTCCTGGCGCACCCCGCACAGTTCAAAAGCTATATCGCCGCCATCAAACCGGCCTTCGTGCTCGGCCAGACCGGCATGGGCTTTGGCATTGTGGAAGGCTCGCTCAAAACCATACGAGAAAGCAACATCGTCACGGCGCACGTTAACCAGTACCTGGACGATCAGGGCGAAGATCTGGCGCTGGACCTGCAAGCACTGCAGCAGCAGGCCGACACCCTGGCCGGCCAGGCGCAGGCGGGCACGGCAGCTGTGATTGATGTGCTGCGCTTGCGCGCCGCAACGTCCGAACTGACCTTGCGTGCCGCCAACGCGGCGGTCCTGCATGCTGGCGCCAAGGGATACCTGATGCGCCATCCTGCCCAGCGGCGGCTGCGCGAAGCGGTCTTCGTAGCCATCGTTACACCGGCACTGAAGCACTTGCGCAAAGAGATCCACGACATCGAGCAAGCCCAACGTCAAGCCGAGGCTGCCTGATCATGCAATGGATGTGCGGCCCATGCGGGCTGATCTACGACGAAACAGCAGGCATGCCTGAAGAAGGTATTGCACCCGGCACGCGGTTTGAGGATATCCCGGACGACTGGGTCTGCCCTGACTGCGGCGTCACCAAAGCCGATTTCTTTGCCATTCCCGACTAGACGGCTTCCCCTTCATGCAAACGCAAACAGCCCCTAACGGATCGATCGTCCTGGACGCTCAGGACATCCGCCTGAGCTACGCCCGCCCCAACCAACCGCCCAATACGGTCTTGCGCGACTTTTCCCTGCAACTGTCTGCGGGAGAAGTCGTTGCCATACTGGGCCCCAGTGGCGTGGGCAAGTCTTCCTTGCTGCGCGTACTGGCCGGACTGCAAACGCCGGACGCCGGGCAGGTACACGTGAAGGGCGAGTTGCTGCAAGGCCCGCACCCGCGCCTGGGCTTCGTGTTCCAGGACCCGGGCCTGTTGCCCTGGCTTACGCTGGAAGAGAACGTAGGCTTCGGTCTGGACTTCAAACATCAACCCAAACTGGACAAAACCGTACGCAAGACGCGTGTGCGAGATGCCATCGCCGAGGTCGATCTGCAAAACGCCAGCGAGCGCTATCCGGCGGAACTGTCCGGCGGCATGGCGCAACGCACGGCCCTGGCGCGCAGCCTGGTGCGGCAACCCGAAATACTGCTGCTGGATGAGCCATTCAGTGCGCTGGACGAGCTTACGCGCGGCGAAATGCAGAGCTTGCTGCAGCAGATCACCAGCAGGCATGGCACGTCCGCCATCCTGGTCACCCACGACATTGACGAAGCCCTGATCCTGGCGGATCGGCTGCTGCTTATCGGCGAATACCCCGGACGCCTGATCGGAGAGTGGCGCATGACGCAACCGCATCCGCGCGATCCACTGGCGCCTGCGCTTACCGCAGTACGTATCGAAATCATGCAGTTGCTGCGCGACGTACGCAAAGCGGCTACACGCAGCAATCACCACTAGGGACACCCATGAAAAAAAACAGCTCCATCATCACGCCGTCGCTGGACGCGCGCCGCCAGTTCATCAAGCTCTCGGGCTTGTTTACCGCCATGGGCGCGCTGCCTCTGCTTCAGATGCATAACGCCGCCCGCGCGGCGGAACCCGATGCGCCGGTGCGTATCGGCTATTTGCCCATCACCGACGCAACGCCCCTGCTGGTGGCGCACCACAACGGCATTTTTCAAGAGCAAGGGCTGAACGTCGAGAAGCCGCGCCTGTTCCGCAGTTGGGCCCAGTTGGTAGAGGCATTCCTGGCAGGCCAGGTCAATGTGGTGCACCTGCTTGCGCCCATGACGGTGTGGGCGCGCTACGGCAGCCAGTCCAAGGCGAAGGTGGTGGCATGGAACCACATGTCCGGCTCGGGCCTGACCGTGCATCACGACATCAACGACCTGGAAGACCTGGGCGGCACGACGGTCGCCATCCCGTTCTGGTATTCCCTGCACAATGTCGTCTTGCAGCACCTGCTCAAGAGCAAAGGGCTGGAGTCCATCAGCGACGGCGAACCTGGACCACGTCAAGTCAAGCTGGTTGTGATGGCGCCTTCCGACATGGTGCCCGCGTTGGCCAACAAACAGGTGTCCGGTTATATCGTTGCCGAGCCCTTCAATGCTTCGGCGGAAGTGCTCAAGGTTGGGAAGATCCTGCGCTTTACCGGCGACGTCTGGAAAGACCATGCATGCTGCGTTGTACTGATGCACGAGCAAGACCTCGAACAACGACCCGAGTGGACACAAAAAGTCGTCAACGGCGTGGTCCAGGCACAAGCCTGGATACAGGAACACCGCAGCGAGACCGCACAGATCCTGTCACGCGACAATGCCCAGCGTTACACCCCCCATACCTACGAAACCCTGGCGCAAGTGCTCGAGCCCGCACGCATGGACGCCGCCCTTTACGAGGGGTCGGGTGCCATCGTTAATACCGACTGGAAAGAAAAGCGCATCGACTTCCAGCCCTATCCCTTCCCCAGCTACACGGAAGAACTGATACGCAAACTGAAGACCACCCTGGTGTCCGGCCGCAACGAATTCCTGCAAGACCTCGATCCTGCCTTCGTGGCGCGCGACCTGGTCGACGATCGCTTCGTCAAGAAAGCCATCATCGACATGGGCGGCATGTCGGCATTCGGGCTACCTGAGTCCTTTGCCCGCCAGGAAACCATCACTGTCTGACCCTCGTATGATCAAGACACTCAAGTTCTTTGCCCCAGGACCCCGCATAGGCTTTGGCCTGGGCGGCCTGCTGGCGCTGGTCGCATTATGGGGAGTGGGCTCGCATTGGCTGCAGGGCAGTATGTCGATGGCCGCCTTGCTGGGGCCGCAAGAAGCGTTCAAAAGCCTTTACGAGCTGCTGGTGCAGAACCAGCTTACCGTGCATACCATTGTCAGCCTGAAACGCGTCTTGGTGGGACTGGGCCTGGCGCTGCTGCTGGGCGTGCCCATAGGCCTGGCAGTGGGCAGTTCGCGCGCATTGGAAAACTGCACCAGCAGCGCCTTCCAGTTCCTGCGCATGATCTCGCCCTTGTCATGGATGCCCATCGCCGTGATGGTTTTTGGCATCGGCGATGCGCCGATCTATTTCCTGCTGACCTTTGCCGCCGTGTGGCCGGTCATCCTGAATACCGCTGCGGGCGTACGGCAACTGGACACCCGTTGGTTGATGTTGGCCAAAAGCCTCAGTGCCACGCGGCGCGAGATGCTTTTCAAGATCGTGCTGCCGGGTATCCTGGGTCATATCTTGACCGGCGTCCGCCTGGCAATCGGCATTATCTGGATCGTGCTGGTGCCCTGCGAAATGCTGGGCGTCAGTTCCGGCCTGGGCTATTTCATTCTGGATACGCGCGATCGCCTGGCCTATTCTGAGCTGATGGCCGTCATTGTCCTGATTGGCGCGTTGGGCTTCATGCTGGATGGCATGGCGCAAAAGCTATACAAGTACTGGTCGCGCAGCCCCAGCAAGGCCTGACCAAATGCCAAAAAAATGGGAGCCGAAGCTCCCATTTTTACTGCCTACTGCGGCGTGCCGAAACCGCCGCCTCCCGGCGTCTCGATCACGAACACATCGCCCGGCTGCATGTCGGCCGACCCGGTCGCGCCCAGTTCGAGCCTGCTGCCGTCCGTGCGGATGACATAGGTCTTGCCAGGCTCACCCGGTTCGCCGCCTTCCAGGCCAAACGGTGCGATCCGCCGGCGATTGGCCAGGATGGACGCAGTCATGGGTTCGAGGAAGCGTACACGTCGTATACCGCCGTTGCCGCCGCTGGCCTTGCCACGCCCACCGCTGCCTTCACGAATGACGTAGCTTTCCAGCAAGACCGGGAAACGCCACTCCAGCACTTCGGGATCCGTGAGGCGCGAGTTCGTCATGTGCGTCTGCACGACATCGGTTCCGTCGAAGTAGACGCGCTTGCCGTCGGGGCCGCGCAAGATGCCGGCACCCGAACCGCCGGATATCGTCTCGTAATACTGATGACGATCATTACCGAAGGTGAAGTTGTTCATCGTGCCTTGCGCTGCGGCCATCACGCCCAGGGCGCCATAGAGCGCGTCGGTCACGCACTGCGAAGTCTCGACGTTGCCTGCCACCGTTGCCGCGGGCGGCAATGGGTTGAGCATGGAACCCTCCGGAATGATGACTTTCAGCGGCTTCAGGCAGCCGGCGTTCATCGGGATCTCATCATTGACCAAGGTGCGGAAGACATACAGCACAGCAGCCATGCACACAGCCGACGGCGCATTGAAGTTGTCCGGCAACTGCATGGAAGTGCCCGTGAAGTCGATCTCGGCGCTGCGATTGGCAGTGTCCACACGCACGGCGACGCGAATAAAGGCGCCGTTGTCCAGTTCGTAATGGAACTCGCCATCTTGCAGCACACCGATTACGCGGCGCACAGCCTCTTCGGCGTTGTCCTGCACATGATCCATGTAGGCGTGCACGACATCCAGGCCGAACTCGCGCACCATGCGGCGTAGTTCCTGCACGCCTTTCTCGTTGGCCGCGATTTGTGCGCGCAAGTCGGCGATATTCTGCGCCGGGTTGCGCGCAGGATAACGACACTCGGTCAGCAAGCGACGCAGTTCGGCCTCGCGCATGCGACCACCTTCGACGAGCTTGAAGTTATCGATCAGCACGCCCTCTTCTTCTATCGTCCGGCTGTTGGGCGGCATGGATCCAGGAGTGATGCCACCCACATCGGCATGGTGCCCGCGTGAGGCAACGAAGAACAATATGGTGCTGCCGTCTTCGTCGAACACCGGCGAGACGACGGTGATATCGGGCAAGTGCGTGCCGCCGTTGTAGGGATCGTTAAGCACATAGGTGTCGCCCGCGCGCATGCGTCCGGCGTTCTTGCGGATCACGGTCTTGATGCTCTCGCCCATGGATCCCAAGTGCACCGGCATATGCGGCGCGTTGGCAATAAGGTTGCCGTCCGCGTCGAACAAGGCGCAAGAGAAGTCCAGGCGTTCCTTGATGTTGACCGAGAAGGCCGTGTTGGCCAGTGTCGCCCCCATCTGCTCGGCGATCGACATGAACAGATTGTTGAAAATCTCGAGCATGACCGGGTCGGCCTCTGTACCGATGGCACGCCGTCCGGCCTTGGGCACCGCCCGTGTCAGCAGGATTTCGCCGCCGCCCAGGATTTCAAGTTGCCATTCGGGCTCGACGATGGTTGTGCCGTTGGCATCGCACACCACGGCCGGTCCCAGCAGACGCATGCCCGGGCTAAGATCATCCCGATAGAATACCGGCGCATCATGACGCTCTTTCTCGAAATAAAGCGCTACGCTGGCTTGCGCAACCGGAGCAGCGCCGTCAGCCGCCGCTGCAGCGGACTGCTGCGGAGCCACGCCGCTAAGGCCGATGGCTTCCACAGAAACCGCTTCAATGACGAGCCGCTTGTCGGGCATCAAAAAGCTATAGCGCTGGGAATAAGTCTGTTCGAAACGCTCGCGCATCTCGGCCGCCGTGCCGTAGTTGACCACCAGCGCGGCATCCGTACCTTCGTAGCGCAAATGGGCGCGCTGGATCAGTTGCGTGCGATCAGCCGGAATACCCTGGCTGGCGACTTCGTCGCGCGCCGCCTGCCCCAGCTCTGCCAGCACGCGCTCGCAAGCTTCAAGTTCGCTGCCTTCGAGCACCAGCTCTACGCTGGCCTCGCGCATGGCGGTGATATCGGCCAGGCCCATCCCATAGGCCGAGAGCACGCCCGCCAGCGGATGTATCAACGCCCGGGTCATGCCAAGTGCATCAGCCACCAGACAGGCGTGTTGTCCGCCCGCCCCGCCAAATGACACCAGCGTGTATTTGGTGACGTCATAGCCGCGCTCGACAGAAATCTTCTTGATGGCGTTGGCCATATTGGCGACCGCAATATCAAGAAAGCCTTCGGCTACTTCTTCGGGCGTGTTGACGCTACCGGTAGCGGCCTGGATCTCGGCCGCCAGCTCGGTAAACTTGCGGCGCACCGTGTCGACGTCCAGCGCTTCGTTGCCCTGCGGACCGAAGATCTTCGGAAAGAACTCGGGTTGCAGTTTGCCCAGCATGACGTTGCAATCGGTGACGGTCAGCGGACCGCCATTGCGATAGGCTGCCGGACCCGGGTTCGCACCGGCCGAATCAGGACCCACGCGCATGCGCGAACCATCGAAATGCACGATAGAGCCACCGCCAGCCGCAACGGTGTGGATGTTCATCATGGGGGCGCGCAGGCGCACGCCAGCCACCTCGGTTTCAAAGGCGCGTTCGAATTCGCCGTTGTAATGCGAAACGTCGGTCGACGTGCCGCCCATGTCGAAGCCAATAAGCGTACTGGTCCCCACGGCCTCAGCCGTGCGCGCCATGCCGACGATGCCGCCGGCCGGACCGGACAGGATGGAGTCCTTGCCCTGGAAGCGATCAGCCGCTGTGAGGCCGCCGTTGGACTGCATGAACATCAGGCGCACGCCGTCCAGCTCACTGGCCACGCGGTCCACATAGCGACGCAAAATTGGCGACAGGTAGGCATCGACGACGGTTGTATCGCCGCGCCCTACCAGCTTCATCATGGGGCTGACTTCGTGCGATACAGACACCTGATTGAAGCCCACTTCGCGAGCCAGGGCAGCCACTTGCTGTTCGTGCTGCGGGTAGCGATAGGCATGCATCAGCACAATAGCGATCGAGCGAAACCCTTCGGCGTAAGCCTCTTGCAACTGGCGGCGCACCGCATCGGCGTCGAGCGCCTGCAGGACATCGCCCTGTGCGGTAACCCGCTCGTTGACCTCGTCGATGCGGCTATACAAGAGCTCGGCCAGCATGATGTGGCGATCGAAGATACGGGGACGCTCTTGATAGCCGATACGCAAGGCATCGCGAAAGCCCTGGGTGGTAAACAGCACGGTGCGATCCCCCTTGCGCTCGAGCAAGGCGTTGGTGGCGACCGTAGTACCCATCTTCACCGCTTCGATCTCGCGGCCCGGTATCGTCTCGTCTGCCCGCAAGCCCAGCAGTTTGCGTATACCCGCCAACGCCGCGTCCGGGTACTGGCTGGGGTTTTCCGACAGCAACTTGTGCGTTAGCAAGGTGCCGTCGGGGCGGCGAGCAACAATATCGGTAAACGTGCCGCCTCGATCCACCCAAAACTGCCAGCGTTTATCGAAACCTGCCACGTCGCTCGTGGTGTGTGTAGCCATTTAGCTTTGTCCTTCTCAATAAAACTGTTGCGGCAACCAGGTAGCCACGCCCGGCACAAAGGCCAGCAATGCCACCATGGCCATCAAGGCGAAAACAAAGGGAATTGCCCCAAAGATAACGTCATTCAGCGAGCCACCCCTGCGCACGCCCTGTACGACAAACAGGTTAAGCCCGACAGGCGGCGTGATCAGTGCCATTTCAAGCAGCACCATAACCACGATGCCAAACCAGACCGGATCGAAGCCCATGCTTATCATCAACGGCGCGGTGATTGGTATCGTTGTGACCATCATGGACAGCGTTTCCAGGAAACAGCCCAACACCAGGTAAAACAGCACAACTGCCATGAATGTCTGCATGGGCGTCCAGCCCAGGCTCAAGATGGTGCTTGTCAGTTTATCGGTCAAGCCGATGCCCACCAGTACGAAATTCAGGAAGTAGGCCGCCAGAACGATCAGAATGACCATCGACGACGTACGTATCGTACTTTCTGCGGCCTCGCGCAGCATCGCCCAGGAAAGGCTTTTATACAACGCAGCCAAGGCCAGTGCTGCCATGACGCCGACGGCAGCAGCTTCTGTAGGCGTTGCGATCCCGGCATAAATCGATCCGACCACCACCACGAAGATCAGCAATGGCGGCACCAGGTTAATCAGCGACGCAAACCGCGCACGCCAGGTAGTTTCCTGACGGACGCCTCCCCAGGCGGGCCTGAAGTAGCAAGCAACGACCACGGTCAGCGAAAAGATGACCGCCAGTACCAGTCCGGGAAAAAAGCCCGCAAGGTAGAGCTGTGGCACCGAAGTATCGGTGAGCGTGCCGTAGATGATCATGTTGATGGACGGCGGAATCAAGATGCCTAGCGTACCGCCCGCGGCCAAGGTGCCCAGAAATAGCGGTGGCGAATAGCCGTGTCGCTCGCCCTGGGGAATCGCCACCGTTCCGATGGTGGCAGCCGTGGCCACGCTGGATCCCGATGTGGCGGCAAAGGCGGCACAGGCGCCAATGTTGGCGTGCATCAGACCGCCGGGTAGCCAGCCCAGCCATTTTTCCATGGCATCGTACAGGCGCTCGGCCATGCCGGCCCGCAGCATAAGCTCGCCCAGCAATATGAACATCGGTATGGAAACCAGCAGGAAATCGGTGCTGGTCGACCAAAATACTTCGCCGCTGGCTCTATATAAAGGCAGCATTGAATAGAGCTGATCCAGGACCAGCCCCAGTATGCCCATGGCCGCAGCCACAGGAACGGCCAGGGCCAGCATCCCCAGTAATAACATCAAGGCGTTAACGAGCATGGGGCACCTCTGATTGAATCGCCTGCAGCGTCTGCGGCGACACCTCGTCGCTGACTTCCTCTTCAACGCTGCGGATGCCTGCGATAAGGCGAACGCCTGCCGTGTCGCCACGGACCAGCAAACCTACTACGCGCAAGATGAGAACCACCAGAACAAACATGAACAGCATGAATCCGGCGACCCACAAGCCTTGCGGAATAATCAGCGGCGTCTGCAATTGTGTACTTGCAGTGGCATTCATGGTTGCCGAACTGATCAGCATCTGAGTGGCGAACCACGTCACAAACGCCATGAAGATACCCATCGCGATCAGGCCCAGCAGATCCAGCCAAACCGTCCAGCGCTGCGGCAAGCGAGAGTACAGAGCGTCTATCCGGATATTGGCGCGCCGCAACAGGGAAAACGACAGCCCCCAGCTCGTGCTGATGGCAAGGGCGTAGCCGGCCAGCTCATCGCTGCCGTGCAGCGATATATTCAGCAACTTGCGCATGACCACGTCAAGGGTGATGTAAGCGGCCACGGCAAACAGCAAGGCCGCGCTACCCCAGGTAGCGGCCCTGCTGAGCCGCTCGGCCCAGGTGTAGAGCTTTTGCATGATTAGGGCAGGGTAATGCCGACGACCGGGCCGACGGTTTCATTGAAATCGGCGCTGCACGCCGGGCCGCAGCGCTGGCTCCAGGACTTGACCACGACATCTTCAAGCAGCTTGTGCAGTGCATCGCGGTCGGCATCCGAGAACTCGACGGCTTGCATCTTGGCTGGATCTCCGTAAGGGCAAGGAGCGTTGCCTGTATTGCAGGCGATGCCTTCAGCTGTCTCTTTGTCGGCTGCGATCCAGATGCGGTCTTCGAGACCTTGAATTTCCTTTTGCAGGAAAGCCTGCGTCTTGGGATCAAGCTTGTCCCACGCCTTGTTGCTGACGCTATGCACGACCTGGCTCCAGCCTACCGGCAAGGTGTACAGATAGTCGCTGACTTCGTACCACTTGGCCGAATAGCCCGACAGCGTGCCGGTAATGGCGCAATCGACCACGCCGGTTTGCAAGGCTTGCACGACCTCGGCAAAGGTCAGCGTTACGCCCGTACCACCCAGCGCGCCGACAAAATCGGTAAGCGTGCGATTCCCCGTGCGCACTTTCTTTCCGGCCAAGTCCTTCAAGCCCGTGATGGGCGCCTTGCAATACAGCACCTGGCTCGAGAACGGCCATACGCCCAATAGCTTGGCGTCATATTTTTCCGCGTACAGTTTTTCCAGGACGGGGCGATAGGCTTCGGTGACCTTGCGAGCGGTTTCGATATCGGGGCTCAGGCCCGCCAAGTCGATCACTTCGTTACGCGGGTCGTCGCTGGCGAGGTAGCCGGGAGGGATGGACGCGAACTGGATCACGCCCTGCTGCATCAGTCGGCCGATTTCGCCGCCTTTCAGGCCGAGTTCATTCAGGCCCTTGATCTGCGCGGTAATCGCACCGTTGGATTTCTCGGGGATTTCCTTGGTCCAGAACGGGTATTCGAAGTCTTTGTACTGCGACAGGTTGCTCCAGCTACCGACAACGTTCAGTTTTGCCTTGGGCAAATCTTCGGCCACGGCGATTGTGGATACGCTAGCGGCAAGGGCCAGGGACAGCAATGGCTTAAGCCATTTTGAATGTGACATGTCTACTCCAGTTATCGTTAGAACAGCGAGATCTCGCTGATGCGAAGATCAGTGATCAGCATGGATCCGGGCGCATGGGTAATGCAAAACGGGGGTTTGCTGGTCTGCAGTACGGCTTGCGGCGTAACGCCACAAGCCCAGAACACCGGCACCTCGCCGGGTCTTATCTCGACGACGTCGCCGTAGTCGGGTTTGTTCAGGTCCGCAATGCCTATGGCTGCCGGATCGCCAAAATGCACGGGTGCGCCGTGCACGTTCGGAAAGCGGGTACAGATCTGGATGGCACGGATGGCGTCGGCCGGCGTCATCGAACGCATGGACACCACCATCGGACCTTGAAACCGGCCGGCAGGGGCGCATGGAATATTGCTGCGGAAGATCGCGACATTGCGCCCTTCCTCGATATGGCGCAGCCTGATGCCGGCGTCCATCAAGGCATGCTCGAACGAGAACGAGCAGCCGATGGCAAAGCCGACCAGATCATCGCGCCATAAGGACGAAACATCCGTCGTTTCCTGCACGCGTACGCCGTTTTCCCAGACGTAGTAGCCAGGCAGATCGCTGCGCAGATCGATCTCTTCGCCCAACAGCGGCAGGAAGGGATCGCCCGGCTGAGTCATGCCGATGACCGGACAGGACTTGGGGTTCACATGACAAAAGGCCAGGAAGTCGTCGGCCCAGTCCTTGGGCAGGATGGCCAGATTGGCTTGTACGAAGCCGGGCGCCATACCAGATGTCTGGCCCTGTATCGCGCCTGTGCGTATCTGTTGACGAAGTTCGCGAGGGATCAATGAATTGCGAGTCACGCCGTGCATCCTAAAGAAAATAAGCTGAGACCGGCTATTAAAAGGCAGTCGGGCTATACAAACAAACGATTTAAAGTTATGGTCTGCCATCACTTTTTATGATGGCATAAAGAAAAACATGATTACCCTTAAAAACCTGGAAACCTTTGTGTGGGTGGTCCGGCTCGGCGGATTTGGTCATACAGCGAAACGCCTGAACACCACGCAATCTGCGGTGTCGCAGCGCATAGCACAGTTGGAAAGCACCATAGGCATGCCGCTGATAGATCGTCAGCCACGACGAACGGTGGTCACGCCCAAGGGCCGCGAACTACTGCCTTATGCGGAACAGATGCTACGGCTGCAATCCGAGATACAGCACACGGTCGGTACATCGGATACCTTGCGCGGCCATATCCGCCTCGGTGTGGCCGAGACCATCGCGCATACCCAACTGGTTGGACTGGTGCAGAAGATGCAGACGGTCTATCCCTCTGTTGTTGTCGACATCGAGGTAGACGTTTCAGCGAACCTGCGGGATTCCCTATTGCGGGGTGATCTGGACATGATCATTCCGTCGATGCCCATACTTGCGCCCAACGTGCGCAATCACGATTACGTGCGCTACCCCATGGCCTGGGTAGCGCCGCCCTCGCTGCCCCTGCCCGCAGGCCGCATCACCTTGAAAGACATTGCGCAGTTTCCGATCATCACTTATTCCAAAGTGACTCATCCTTACCAGGGCCTGCGCGACATGTTCGTGCGCGCTGGCATTGCCGACTTCAAGCTATACGGCAACACCTCTTTGTCGGCCATCGCCCGCATGTGCGCCGGAGGCATCGGCGTATCCGTCATGCCGCCCACAATCATTCAGTCCGAACTGAAAAGCGGGGAACTGCGCATCGTCGATGTGGTCGACGGACAACTGGAGGACCTGCAATTTACCATCAGCTATGTCTTGTCCGCCGACGCCTACCTGCTGGAGGCCATCGCCAGGCTGGCCCTGGACCACCGTTAGGCAGCCAACCCGGCAAGCGCAGCATCCATGGCGTGCAGCGCGGCATCGACCTGATCTCGCGTAATGACCAGCGGGGGCAGCAGGCGAACGATGTTGTCACGCGCCGTCAGTGCCAGCACGCCTTGCTGCCGGAAAGCGCTCACGATTTCCGTATTGGGCGCGATGGCCGGCAGGCCTATCATCAGGCCTGAGCCGCGCAGCGGTGCCCGTATCAGTGCAGGATGCCGATCGACCAGATCGGTCAGGCCCTTGCGCAAATACACGGCAATATCCTGCACGGAATCCAGGAATCCGGGCTCGGTCAGCACGTCCAGGACGGCATTACCCACCGCCATGGCTAGCGGGTTTCCGCCGAAGGTGGTGCCGTGGTTACCCACCCCAAAGCCCTGCGAGACCGCCTCGGTTGCCAGACATACGGCCATCGGAAAGCCGGCACCCAGGCCTTTCGCAGTAGCCATGATGTCGGGCGTGATGCCCGACCACTCATGACAATACAGCTTGCCGGTACGGCCATTGCCGCTTTGCACCTCGTCCAAAATAAGCAGCAGACCATACTCGTCCGCAAGTTGGCGCAGGCCCGCCAGGAACTCAGCGCTGGCAGCCCGCACGCCGCCCTCGCCCTGTACGGGCTCTACCATGATGGCCGCCGTGTTTTCGCGTATCAGTGCCCGCACGGAATCCAGGTTGCCGAACTGGGCACGGTCGAATCCATCCATATGGGGGGCATAGCCCTCGCGGTACTGTTCGCCGTCGCCCGCCATGATGGAGGCGAACGTGCGCCCATGGAAGGCCCCATCGAATACGATGGTGCGCCATCGATCGGGCTGCCCGCTGACATCGAAATAGCGGCGCGCCAGCTTCAAGGCGCACTCGACAGCTTCCGCACCGCTGTTGGCAAAGAATGCGCGATCAGCGAAGCTCGCCTCGCACAGCCGATCCGCCAGCCGCTCCTGACCCGGAATACGAAATTGATTCGATACGTGCCATAGCTTGCCGGCCTGCTCGGTGAGCGCCCGTACGATGTGCGGATGGCTGTAGCCCAGGTTGTTCACACCGATCCCGCTGGTCAAGTCCATATAGGGGGTGGCGTCATCGGTGTACAGGTAGATGCCCTCGCCACGGCTGAAAGCCAGCGGTGCGCGACGGTAGGTGTCCATCAGGTGTTTGCTCGACATAGAAACCTTGGTTGTAATGGTTAACGTAGCCCGGCCAGCCGCTCAGCCGACTGCCTCTGCCGCAGTCATCTGAAAAATCGCTGTGGCGTTGCCGCTGTCAAAACCCAGGTCCAGCTTCTTGCCCTCTTGGGCGTGATCTACGCGGTCGCGCGAAATAAACTCGTAAAACGAGCCGGGCACGCGGCGCAGCACACAACCCTGCTCGCTGCGGAACACGCGCTCGACCTGGGCTGCACGGTAAGCAGTCTGACGCACGCTGCCGCGGGCGGCAACTTCTACATTCGGCTTGATGGACCGCCCCAACTGCTCTTGCTCATCGCGCAGCTGTTCTACATTAGGCACCCGGTCAGTTACATGATTGAAGGCATTGCCTTCGGTGCTGATCCAGGCCATTTCCTGTGATTCTGCCTGAAGGATCTCATAATCCGCCAGGGCCGGCGTGCCATGCTGACGATCAAAGCAACGGAACATCGCCGTCAGCAGGGCCAGGGCATCGCGCCAAGGCAAGGCGCGCTCTGCCGCCAGTGTGTTCAGCAAGTCATGATGAATGGCGTCCAACGGGTCGACGCTATCGGCCACCACGCGTTCCGCCGCCTTTTGAAAAGCGGGAGAGAACCGGTCGACATGCAGCTCGCTGACGAAGAACTGAGGCATCTCTTCAGGCAGATCGTCGTGCACATAAGAGCGCCCTGTCATCTTCAGGCGCGGCAAGGGATAGATTTCGTTAAGCCGATAGCCCAGCGGCGCCAGCACGCGCGTCAAGCATTCCTCACCGCCCGGCAGGGCACCGCAGCGCGGCAACGCGACCGTGCGCACGGCACCGTGGTCGAAGAAAACACGCCCACCCGTAGCCAAGGTATCTTGTGTGTAGGCCTTGCCCTCGGGCACCCGCTCCAGCAAGTCGCGGAACAACAACATGTTCAGTGCGAAAGCCAGTTCAGCCCGGCTGACGAGGTTCTGGTCGGGATCAGGATTAATGCCTTTGTGGAATACTTCCGGGATATGCATCAATTGCATGAGCTCGCCGCTGCGGGCCTCGCCCAGACAGGCGTTTAATAGAGTAACGAGAGGGGTCGACACAGTAGACATAGGAAATCGCTTGCAAGGATAATGAACGAAGGCGCCTGGCAGGGCGCCGGATGCAAAGATTATCGAAATGTTCGACAGCAGCGTAAAGCGAAATTAACTTGCCCTGGCATTCCTGGCTGGAATACCATGGCGCTATCTTATGAGAACCCGCTACCCTCCTCTTCCGGCCCTGACCGCCTTTGAAATCGTCTACCGCCTGCGCAGCATCAGCAAGGCCGCACAAGAGCTGTCCGTTACCCAAAGCGCCGTCAGCAAGCAGATACAGAGCCTGGAAAGCTTCTTTGACCTGACGCTGTTCGAGCGTCGCCCGCGCAGTTTGCATCCGACAGCCGCGGCGGACCTGCTCTGGGCGCGCCTGGTTCCGTGCCTGGATGAACTTGAAGGCGTCGTTCGCGAGATGATGGCCACCCGGCAAGGCGGCGGTGTACTGAACCTGGCCGTCGTGCCCACCTTCGCCACGCGCTGGCTGATGCCGCGCCTGCGCAAGCTGGCGCATACACATCCCGGTCTGGTGCTGAATCTTTCCACGCAACTGGACCGCTTCGAATTCTCGGGCACCGGCCTGGACGCGGGCATCATCTTCGGGCAGCCCGACTGGCCCAACTGCGACTATGACCTCATCGCCGAAGAAAGCCAGGTGGTCGTGTGCAGTCCATCCTTTATTGCCCAGCATGGGCGCCCAGCGGCACACCCCGACATCGCGCGCTTCAAGCTGCTGCATTCCGCATCCCGCCCTAACGCCTGGCCCCGGTGGTTTGAGTTTCACGGCCTGCCCGAGCCGGCCGGAGCGCCGGGGCCGCGTTTCGATTTGTTTTCCATGGTGGCCGAAGCGGCGAAGGCCGGACTGGGCGTGGCCCTGCTGCCCGAACTGTTGATCGATGACGAGTTGAAGCAAGGAGCCTTGATCCGCTTGTTTGCGGTGGAGCCGTATTCGGCTGGCGCCTACTACTTTATCTACCCACGCCCGAAAGCCAAGATGTCGGGCTTGCAGGCATTTCGCGACTGGCTGCTCGATGAGGCCAAACAAACATAGCGGGCCGACAGCAGTGGCCCCGACGGGCATTTGCACCGGGCCGCGATTGCTTTTAAGCTGTCGGGTTCATTCAGAAGGAGCACACATCATGACCCAAGCCACAGCCCGCCACATCCTTGTCGCCACTGAAGAACAGTGCCAAGACCTGAAAACCGCGATTGAAGGCGGCGCAGATTTCGCCCAAGTGGCAAAAGATAATTCCAGTTGCCCATCCAGCCGCGACGGCGGCAACCTGGGCAGCTTTGGCCCCGGCGACATGGTGAAGGAATTTGACGAAGTCGTCTTCAGCGCCCCGCTGAATGTCGTGCAAGGGCCAGTCAAGACCCAGTTTGGCTACCACTTGCTGGAAGTCACAGATCGTCAGGACTGATCGCATCAGCCCTGGCTACCGTGTTGCACCTGAAGCCAGGCGCAGCACGGTATCCTGGCGGTAATAAAGCGCCAGCAAGCCATACCACTCGGGCAGTGCGCTCGCCAGCGGAGCCGGATCCACAAAGAACGCCTCCGAGCTGACAGCGAAAAACTCCGCCTTGTCAGTCGCTGCGTAAGGATCCAGCGGCAAGGTATCGAACCAGGCGGCGCCTTCCTGCGATTCGGGGTCGACATCAGCGGGTATGGCTTCTTCTACCAACGTCAAGGCACGCTCGAAGCGATCGAACGCATCGTCCAGAACTTGCCGCCACCGCGCGGGCGCAAGCTCGCGATGCGCCGACAGGCTAGGCATGCCATCGGCTTCGCCGGCATAAAGGTCCAACTTGTGAGCGAACTCGTGAATCACAACATTGGTGCCATCGGCCAAACCGCCACTGCTGTCTTCCCACGACAAGATAACGGGTCCGCCTTCCCAGGCCTCGCCGGAAGCCTCTTGCACGTATTCGTGCACAACGCCGTTCTCATCGACATCGGTGCGTGGAATAAGAAAGCCACCCGGATACACCACGATTTCCGTCCAGCCTTCGTATACGGCCAGATCCAGGTGCAGCACAGGCAAGGCAGCCTGGACCGCAATGGACAGACGGATTTGGTCCGAAATAACCAGCCCATGCACGCCGGTGAAGCTTTTACTTGCAAGCAGCCAGGCTACCCGCTGACGCAGTGCGGCGCTTTCTTCAGCGGAAAGTCCTGACAGAAAATGATGCGCGCCCAAAGCCTCTAGCCAGGCGCTATCGGGAATGCGGGCCAGCTCGCGCGCTGTTTCGCGCAGCGATGCCCCCCGTCCGGCCAACCATCGGAACATAGAAACCATCCACTCGTGTGATGAACTGCCTTCTGTATATTAACTGCCGCCACCCCGGAACGGGCTAGCCGGCGCGCCGTTTGACAAGGCTGCGAGACGCCTGCAGCACGGCATCAGTCAATGCCTGCATCGCCTGGGAATTTACCCGCCAATGTTGCCAGTAAAGTGGTACGTCCTCCCATGCGCGTGCTCGTAACGGCAACAGCCTACCAGCATCCAGATGGTGCTGGACCAGCGGCAGCGGATTCATGGTCCAGCCCAGGCCGCTTAAGGTGGCCTGTACAAACGCACGCGACGACGGCAACCACCACACCGGAGGCTGCCATGGCGCGGCGCCCATAATCCTGCCGGCAAACTGGCCTTGCAAGGCATCCTTGCGGTTAAAAACCAATACGGGTGCCTGCGCGACGCTGCGTGCGTTGACCCCTTTGCTGAAGAAGCGCGCATGAAACGCCGGCGAGCAGGTGGCGACATAGCGCATGGAACCCAGCGGATGCAGCCGACACCCCTGCACTGGGTCGGCCAGCGTCGTGACCGCTGCCAGCACCGAACCGTTGCGCAGCAATGCCGCCGTGTGGTCCTGATCTTCCGACTGCAGATCCAGCGTGGCACTGGACTGCGTGGCGAATAGTTCGGCAGCGTGCATGAACCAGGTTTCCAGGCTGTCGTGATTGACCGCCACCGCGATGCTGGGTTGAGCCGCCTGGTCATCCAGGCCCAGGCGTTCAAGCGCGTCGTGCTCCAGCACTGCGGTTTGCTTGGCCAGTTGAACCAGCACCTGGCCATCGGACGTGGCAGTCACGGGCACAGTACGTAGAACCAGCAGCCGTCCCATGCGCTCTTCCAGCGCCTTGATACGTTGCGAGATGGCGGAAGGCGTGACGGACAGCGCCATCGCTGCGCGCTCGAAACTTCCTTCATGCACCACTGCGGCCAAAGCTCGCAGGTTTCCGTGATCGATTCTCATGTCATTAGCGAAACTTAATGTGCTTAACTTTAATTAGCTTTAGTTTACACGGCGCTTAAGCCAGAATGACATCCCGGACCCGGCACAAACACTGTCATTACCACCTGGAAAGTTATTCAGAACATGCTGTCATTCGTTTCTTCTTCCGCGCAACTCACTGCCTGGGCAAGTGGCACCGCCACGGGCCTGGGACTATTTGCCGTGGTTGGCGCGCAAAGTGCGTTCATCCTACGGCAGGGGCTGCTGCGGGCGCACCTGATCAGCATTCTTTTGCTCTGCGCACTGATCGATGCCGTATTCATCTTCG
Source organism: Pollutimonas thiosulfatoxidans (assembly GCF_004022565.1). Taxonomy (NCBI): domain Bacteria; kingdom Pseudomonadati; phylum Pseudomonadota; class Betaproteobacteria; order Burkholderiales; family Alcaligenaceae; genus Pollutimonas; species Pollutimonas thiosulfatoxidans. Next base: position 3,445,133 of record NZ_CP022987.1, on the reverse strand, counting down.
CCAGCGTATGGAGCTTGCAGACGATCACGCATTGGTTTCCCTGGTTGACCGACGCCATCTTGGGGTTCGGCGTCTGCTTTCTTTTCTGGTATGCCTTGCAGTCGGCGCGGCGCGCCTGGCGGCCTCAAGCCGCTGCCGCCATGCACCGGGCAGTTCCCTCGCGCCGGGCGGCCTTACTGGGCGCCTTGGGCTTCACATTGCTTAATCCGCATTTCTGGCTGGACATGATGGTGGTCGGATCGCTGGCGCATGGTTTTGCCGACGGCCGGCTGGCGTTTGCAGCCGGCGCCCTGTCAGCCAGCGTACTGTGGCTGGCAATCCTGGGGGCCGGTTCGCGCCTCCTGGCGCCGGTCTTTGCCGATCCGCGCGCCTGGCGGGTTCTGGACGGAACCATTGCCGTCGTGATGGCCGGGCTGGCGCTGCGTCTGGCAACCGGCACGACCTAGGCATCCGCGGTCAAGATTCGCCCAATTCGCCCATCAACCGGTCCAGCTCGTCTTGCGAAAACTCCATGCCCGTGAAATCTGACGGCGTATAAACCGCCGTCGCAGAGGACGCGCAAGCTTGGGCCAGGGTCACAAGCTGTTGCTCGAAGCGCTCGAGCAAAGCCTTGATGGTCTGCGTCGTGTGTTGCGCGCCATGGCGGCAAGACAACACCAGACAGCCCTCTTCCTGCCAGCTATCGAAAGCCAGTAAATGGCGGCGACCGGCCTGCGGGCTACGCTCCTGACCGGCACCCAGGCGCATCAGGGCCAGCTCGCTTCCCCCGAACTGCTTCAATTCGCCCACAAAATTGAAAGAGATGGCTGGCTCGATCTGCAGATCCGCTTGCCCACCATAGCGCAGCATGCCGTAGCCTATGCCCTCGTCCGGTATCTGTCGCAAACCCTCCTTGGCGACGATGATCCAGGCAGCAGCGTCTTGCAGGGGCGCGGGCAGCATCAGGGGATACCGTGTCGTAAACCAGCCCACTGTGCGGGACAGGTCGACGGTGGCATCGAAGGGTCGTCGTCCATGGCCTTCCAGTTCGATGGCCACCGCCCCGCTGGCCCAATCAACGAGACAACGGCCCAGGCAAGCCAATACCGCTTCGTGCGCGCGCAAGCCGAATACCTCTGCCATGCCTGTCAGATAAGGGCTTGCCGTATCGGGGGCTATGCGCAACTGCACCGCTTGCACATCGCCTTCGCGGTTCGACGCTTCGGGAAGGTCGGCAGGCACCGGCATGCTTGCTTGGGCTTGCGCCGCGACCCTATTCCAGTAGGCCTGCGAGCCCGATACGGCACCAAGCTGCTGTGTTAGTGAATGCGCCCACCAGGACCACGAGGTTGAAGCAGCGGCAATGGCATCCGGACCTTTACTGAGGCCGGCTTCAAGGTCATCCGCAATAATGCCCCAGGACACCATGTCGGTCATGCCATGATGGACGGCGACGACAACGCGCGAGCCCTGCTTGCCTGCCCGGATCGCCCCGAGCGCGATGATACGGCCGGCGGCCAAATCGATGCCGTCCATCAACTGGTCGGCCAACTGGTCGGCCAACTGGTTCTCCATGGCGTGCAGGCTTGCGGCGCTAGCGTTGTCGGCCTCAAGGACCACAACGTCCAGCACATCGCCGGCGCCCACTTGCTGTACCAGCTCGCCCCCCGCTGCATTCCAGCGGGTTCTTAGCGCATCGTGCCGGCTTACCATTGCTTGAAGTATCGACTGCAGGGTAGCGTGGTCCACATCAAGGGTCGTATGAAACACCGCCGTCAGGCACCACCGGTTACGATCCGCCATGGGTGTTTCCAGAAACCAGCGCTGGATGGGCGTCAAGGGCACCGGACCTGTTATCGGCGACAAACCCGCAGCGGCGCCCTGAACGGGCACAGCCAGTTGCGCCAGCGAGCGCAAGGTGGGTGCCTGGAACACCTGTGTAGGCGTCAGGGCCCAGCCCGCCGCCCGGGCTCGGCCTACAATCTGGATGGCCATGATGGAATCGCCGCCCAACGCGAAGAAGTCGTCGTCCAGGCCAAGGTCGTCACATTGCAATACCTCGCACCATAAATCATGCAGAATATTGGTGGCCGGCGTCGACGCTCCTGGCCCGGCTAGTTTGCTGTCATCTTCAGCCACTGGCACGGCAAGCTCGGCAAGGCTATGCAGCACAGCCTGCCGGTCGATCTTGCCGTTCACTGTCAATGGCAGCTCCGGCAATACGATGGCGCGTGCCGGCACCATGGCTGCCGGCACGCGCTCGGCAAGCCAGGACAGCACGGCTTTTTTCTCGATGGCCCCCGCCATCGCAAGAACCAGGCTGGCCTCCCTGCCAGCGGTGGCATCCACCAATACGACAGCATCGCGCACGCCTGGGTAGCTCCTGATCAAATCGGCGAGCCCGGCCGGTTCGATACGGTGGCCGCGTATCTTCACCATATCGCCCATGCGCCCGACAAACACGATGGCGCCATCCTGACGTCGGTACCCTCGATCACCCGTGCGATAGCTGCGTTGCCCCGCTGCGTTGACGGAGAATGCCTGGGCCGTGGCATCACTGTGGGTGTAGCCGGCCGCGACAGCCGGGCCGCTGATGGCGATTTCGCCTTCACCGCCGTCCTCCACTGCGCGCCCCTGGTCGTCCACGATACTGACGCAATATCCGAGCAGGGCGGGTCCAATCGGCACAATCGCCTCGCCTTCCAAGCGTAAAGCCGGGGCAGCTTCGGTCATGCAGGCCCCGATCGTAGTTTCGGTGGGGCCGTAGTGGTTATAGATTCGGCAAGTTTCCGATAAGGCGCGTATGCGATCAAACAAACGCCAGGTCAAGGCATCGCCGCCCAGAATCAGGGCGCGTTGGGGCAATAGCGCAGCCGCCTGGGGCGAATCAAGCAGCGCTGCCAGATGGGCCGGCACAATCTTCAATGCATCTACCGGCGTTTGCGTGAACCAGCGCTGCATCGCGTCCGGATCGCGGGCGGTCTGGGCATCCACGGCGTGCAGCAGGCCGCCCGACCATAGAGCGCCCAGCACGGAGGTATAACCCAGGTCGGCCGCAAATGAGGTCACGATGGCAAAGGACATGGGCCCGTTTGTTTGCAGCCGCTGGAACAAGGCCGAGACATAGGTCTGGACAGCCTCAAATGAAATGCGCACGCCCTTGGGCCGGCCGGTTGAGCCGGAGGTGTACAACACATAGGCAATATCGTCAGCCGCCACGGCCCTGCAGGGTAAAGCGGCGCCTTGGGCCTGGAGCGGCGCAAGGGCGGCACGCGTCCATGGCACGGTAGGTATGGAAGTCGGCTGGCGACCCGCGGCAGGGTCAGCCACCAACACGGTGGCGCCGCAGTCTTGCAGGATGGCGGCGTGATGGGCATCCGGGTGCTCGTCGTCCAGCGGGACAAAGGCAGCGCCCAGGCGCATGATGGCGAGTATTGCGACCACCGGCCCCAGACCGCGCTCCAGCCTGAAGGCCACATGGTCCCCGGCGCGCACCCCCGCTTGCACCAGGCGGCCGGCCAGCTCTGCGGCCTGTGAGTCCAGCGTCTGGTAGTCAACGATGCCATGACGATCCCTCACGGCGGGCGCCGCAGGCGTCACTGCGGCGTGGCGGGCCACCTGCGCCGACAAGGTGTGCGCGCCGTCCCAGGCAACTCGGGTCGCCGTAACCATGCCGGCGTCGTCTGGGCCATCCACGAACTCTTCCAATATCGACACATACTGATCCAGCCAGCCTTCCGCGCGGACAGCATCGAAAAGGTCGCGGTTGTAATGAGCATCGATACGCAGGCCGCGATCGTCGATCTGCATGTTCCAGTTCAGGTCCCAGCGTACAGCGCCGTGGGTGTTGGCATCGACCGCTGTCGTCAACCCCGCAAACTGGGGTGCGGCCGACATGCGATCCAGATTGAATGACACCAAGGCCAATGGCGGACGGGACGGATCGCGACGCAGCTTCAGATCCTTGAGCAGTCGCGCATAGGGATAATCGCGATGCGCCATGGCTGCAGAGACGGCCCGCTGTGTGTCATGGATCAACTCGGCATTGTCAATGTTGGACCCGGTGGCCAGCCGCAAAGGCAGCACGCCTACGCAATAGCCTACCAGGGTGGGCGCCGCAAGCTCGGGCTGCCCCGCCGAAAATATCGCGACCACGGTCTCGTCCTGGCCGCTAAGGCGCGACAGCAGACGGCCATAGGCGGCAAGACATATCGAAAACAACGAGCAGCCATTGCGCCGACCCTGCGCTTCCAGCCGTTGCAGCAAGCCTGCAGGCAATCGGTCGCGGCTTGCCCGGGCACCGGCAAAGGTCTGCAGCGCCGGGCGCGGCCTATCCAGCGGCAGGGCCAAGGGCGCCGGCACGTTGGCATAGAGATCCTGCCAGTACGCCGCCAGCTCTGGCAGTGAGGCACGTTGACGACAGTGGTCGATATAGCGGCGATAGGGCACCGGCGGCTCGAGCACCGCTGGCCGCTGTTCAATGCGTGCGCTGTACATTTCTGCCATCTCGAGCGCCATCACTTGCATGGACCAGCCGTCCGTCACGACGTGAGGCATCACAACCACCAGCCTAAACCGTTGGGGGCCATGGCGGACCACACAGGCTCTCACCAGCGGCCCCTGTTCCAGGTCCAGCGGTGCCAGCACCATGCGATCCAGCCATGCCTGTTCAGGGCCGTCGTGCTCGGGATCGAAATCGATCACGCTAACATCGGGCACCAGCGCGGAATGAATCAACTGGCTGCTGCCCTCCTCGGGAAAGGTGCTGCGCAAGGCTTCATGCCGGTCAACCAAATCGGCCAACGACGCTACGAGCGCCGCCACATCCAGATCACCTGTGAAGTCAAAGATGAGCGATTGGTTGTAGGCGGCGGACGTCTCGGGGCTGAAGGCGGCCAGCAGTCGCAAAGCCTGTTGCCCAGGCGTGGTCGGCACCCGCTCCGGGCCGGTTTGCGCGGCGGGTTGTGCCGCTGCTTGTCCTGCGCGGGCGCCGGTAGCGAGCATGCCGGCCTTTTGCATGCTGCACACCGACTGGCGCACCGCGTCTTCGATCTGGTCAAGGTCCTGGTCGGTATGCGCGGTCGAAAGAAAGCAGGTGCGCCCTTCCCAGACATATACGCCATGCTGGATCAGGTGGTTGTAGAACAGATCGCTGCCACCCACGAAGCGGAATAGCGACGAGAAATTGTGTACGGATATGCCGGCTTCCAGTGCCTGCAGCACGTCATTAAGACGAGCCGCGAATGATGCCGTCCGCTGGTTCAGCGATTCCTGCAGGCCGGGTCCCGCTGCCTCCAGATGGCAAAGTACGGCCTGCGCCGTCGCCATGGTCAGTGGATTCTTGTTGAAGGTGCCGGCAAAGAAGGTGCGTTCGTCGCGCGGCGGATCGTTGCCATCGAATGACCACGCTCCGCCATCCAGTGCGTCCAGGTAACGGGCCTCGCCGGCCACAATGCCTATCGGCAAGCCGCCACCCACGATCTTTCCGTAGGTGACGAGATCGGCGCGCACACCAGCCCAGGCCTGCGCCCCGCCTTGCGCCACGCGAAAGCCCAGCAACACTTCGTCGAAAATCAACGCGGTGCCCGATTCACGCGTAAGCGTGCGCAGCTGCTGCAAAAAAGCGCGCGGCTGGCGGTCGGGGCGGCGACCCTGCACTGGCTCGACGATGACAGCAGCAAGGGTATGGCCCTCGCGGGCGAGTATTTCCAACGCGCCCGCTTCATCGCCATAATCCAATACCAGTACATCGCCCACCATGCCCGCCGGAGTCCCACCCGCCAGCGCAACCGTTGCTCCACCGGCGCCCACCTGTGCCAGCGTACCGTCGAAGTGACCGTGATACGAGCCGGAAAACATGGCGATGCGCTGCCGACCCGTTGCGTGACGAGCCAGGCGCAAGGCCGTCATGACGGCTTCCGTACCGCTATTGCAGAAAGCGGCTCGGGCATTGCCGGTAAGGCGGCAGATACGCTGCGCCACGTCGCCGGCAAGATGGGCTTGAGGACCAATGAACAGGCCGCGATCACGGATATGATGATCGATGGCATCGACGAGAAAGGCCGGGCTGTGGCCGAACAACTGCACACCAAAGCCCATCGCGATATCGACGTACTCGTTACCATCAACGTCGACCAGCCGGCTGCCCGATGCCCGCGCCCCCACGATGGGATACAACATGGAGCGGGTCTCGGTACGGAAGCCCGCCACGGCCCGACTGTCCGCCAGATACGGCCCGTACTCGCGCCGCTGCGCCTGAGAGCCACGGCTGCGGTCTACATAGGCTCGCGAGAAACTGGCCAGGGCCTGAAGATCACCCAGCGCTGCCAATGGGGCTGCCGGCAAGGCCGACTGCGGTGGCGTGCTTGCCCCTGCCGCGACCGTCGGCGACACTGTTGCCGCCGTCGCTTGGACAGCAGGAGCTTGCGCCAGGTTCTGCACGATGTAATCAAGCAAGCGCCTGGGGCTGCCCAGGTTCTCGAACAAGGCCCGGCGCGGAACGGCGACTGTCCAACGGCGCTCCAATGTCGCTACGGCTTCAGTCAAGGCCAGGGAATCCACACCCAGCTCCAGGAATCCGCGATCAGAGTCCGCGTCAGCCGACGCCAATTGCAACGATCTGGCCAGGGCTTCGGCGATCTGTTGCCGTTGTTCTTGTGGGCTTTGTAGCTGAACAACCGAGGCATGGTCTGCTGTCTCAGTCGCTACAGATGCCAGCGCAGCGCCAACTGCGACTGACGCCTCTGATGGCGCCATGGCCACCGCCTGCTGCAAAGGCACCCAATGCCGTTGATCGGCAAAGGGATAACCGGGTGCGGCGATTCTTTCCGATGGCGCATAGATCTTGTCCCAGCGGACATCGACACCGCTGACAAACAGGTGCGCCAAGACATTGCCCAAGGTTTGCGAGGCCGGTCGGTTGCGCCGCAAGGTAGGCACCAGAACAGGCGCCTCGCCGAACCCGGCGGCTCGAGACGCCGCAGCCATCAGTGCCGGCGCCGCTCCCACCTCGATCAGCACACGGGCCCCGGTCGCCGCCAGCGCGGACATCCCTTGAGCAAAACAAACCGGCTCGCGTATGTGCCGGACCCAATAGGCTGGCGTGTCGAAGGGCGCGGCCAGCGTACCGGTCAGGTTGGACACCAGTGCAGCGGTGGGTGGGCGCAAGACGACGTCAGCCATGGCAGAAGCGAAAGGTTCGAGCGTCGGTTCCATCAGCCGGGAATGAAAAGCATGCGAGGTGCGCAGCAACTGGCAGCCAATGCCCTGGGCCTCCAGGCCGGCGCATAAGGCAGCGACATCTGCTGCCGGACCCGACACCACGAACTCGTCAGGCGCGTTAATGGCTGCAATATCGACTTTCGATAGCAGTGATTCCACTGCGGATGGCAAGCTGGCCAGGGACGCAAAAACCGCGGCCATGCTGCCTGCCTCAGATACTGAGGCCATGAGCCAGCCGCGCTGCACCACCATGCGCAAGGCATCGTCCAAATTGAAGACACCAGCGCGGCATGCGGCCACCCACTCACCCAGGCTGTGCCCTATCGATACCTGCGCCTCGATGCCCCAGGCCTGCAGCCTTTCCGCCAGCGCATAACCCAGGACGAACAAGGCTGGCTGGGCCAGCCTTGTGTCGGCCAGTTCGTTGTCCGGGCCATCGTCGAACATGGTTGCCACCAGCGAACATCCGATCAATGGGTCGACGATGGCGGCGCAATGGTCCACGACACCTCGAAACACAGGGTCGCTGCCGTAAAGGTCCTTGCCCATGCCTACCCACTGGCTGCCTTGTCCGGTGTACAGGAAACCCACCTTGGGCGCGTCCGCGGGCGCGATGCCGCGGGCACCGATGACCGGCGCTTCGCCTGCAGCGACTGCGCGCAGGCCGGCTACGGCTTCGGCTAAGTCGTTCGCCACGATGGCCGCACGCACGGGAAACCGACCCCGTCCAATGGCCACGCTGGCAGCCAGACCGCGTAAATCAACGCCGCCTTTCTCGAGCCAGTCTGCCAGCGTGGCGGCCAGCCGATCAAGACCTGGTGCATCGGGCGCCGACAAGGGCAGCACGATAGGGCTGTGATCAACAGCTGCGACGTGCTGGGCAGCCGCCTGGAGAATGACATGCGCATTGGTCCCGCTGAAGCCGAAACTGCTGACGGCGGCGCGAGCCGGCCCGCCTTGGGGCCAGGGCCGGGCCGCAGTCACTACCTGGACGGGCAGGCGGTCCCAGGCAATGCGGGGGTTCGGCTCGTGCTGATGCAAGGTGGGGGCAAGCTTGCCGGACTCCAGCGCGAGGATGGCCTTGATCATGCCGGCAATGCCGGCGGCCGCTTCAAGATGGCCAATATTGGTTTTAACCGACCCCAGCAGCAAGGCTGCGTTGCGGTCCTGGCCATAGGCATCCGCCAGCGCCTGGACTTCGATGGGATCACCCAGCGGCGTGCCCGTGCCATGGCATTCCACGACCTGCACATCGGCAGGCTGCAGGCGCGCGTCGTGCAAGGCCTTGCGTATGAGGGCGGTCTGGGCAGACGCATTCGGCGCTGTCAAAGAGCTGGCCCGCCCATCATGATTCACGGCCATACCGCGCACGATGGCGCGCACATGATCGCCATCACGCAAGGCATCGGACAAGCGCTTCAACACCACAAAACCCCCGCCCTCGCCGCGCACATAGCCGTCGGCTGCGGCATCAAAGGTTTTGCAGGCACCCGTCGGGCTAAGCATGCCCGCCGCAGCAAAGCCCCGAGTCAGCGTGTCGTTGATCAGGAGGTTCACCCCGCCGGCCAGGGCCATGTCGCATTCGCCCTGCCGCAAGCTGCGACAAGCTGCGTGGACGGCGACCAGGGAGGAAGAGCAGGCGGTATCTACCGCCATTGCCGGGCCGGTCACGTCCAGCAAGTGGGCCAGACGCCCAGCCGCTGCGCTGGCCGAGTTGCCCGTCGTGGCCAAAGGCGTGTAGCCAGTGCCGGCACCCTGAAAGCGCACGCCGTAGTCGTGGGTGCTGATGCCGACGAACACGCCAGTGGCGGGCGGGCGGCGCTGCGCATCCGCCGCCCCGGCGTCCTCGAGCGCATGCCAAGCGACCTCCAGCAGCAAGCGATGCTGCGGATCCATATAGGCCGCTTCGCCGTCCCGGATGCCAAAGAAGGCGGCGTCGAAACGATCGATATCTTCAATATAGCCGCCCGCCGGCAAACCCTCGCCCTCGGGCCTGCCAGCAGGCGCTGGTCCAACTGCGGCCTGCCCCGACGCCAACAAACGCTCGTAAGCCAGTGCGTCGGGTGCGCCCGGGAAGCGGCAGGCCAGGCCGACTACCGCGATCAGGTCGTTGGATGCCGCATCGTCGTCCCGATTGTGGAACTGAGCGCCTTGCTCGGCGGCTTCTGCTGGTGCACTGGGCGCAAAATGAGCCAGCAGCCGTGCCAGCGTTGGATAATCGTAAGCGGCGGTTTCGGGCACTGGCACACCCAGCCGTTGCTCCAGCGCGAAGGCCAGTTCCGTCGAAGCCAAAGAGTCCAGGCCCAATTCGGCAAATCCACGGTCCGCCTGCAGATCGGCTGCTGGCAGGTTCAGCCGCTGCGCCAGCCAGTCCACCAACCAGGCGCGCAAGCTGTGGTGATCCAGGCCCTGATCCGCTGCAGCTTCCGATGCTGCAGCCTCAGCGACGACCGGTGCTTGCGCTTCCCACTGCGCAATTGCGGTCAACTCGCCAGCCAGGTACGCCCGCTTGTTTGCCATGCGCTGTATCTTGCCGCTGGACGTACGCAAGACCGTGCCAGGCGGCACCAGCAAGATACGCGACAAGGAAATCTCGAGCTCCTGCCAGACGGCTTGCGTAATGGCCGCGAAGATAGGCTCGGGTGCAGTGCCGCGTTGCGAGCGCTCCAGTTCCTGCACCAGCACGACCTGCTCGCGGCCTGTGCCCGACGCTGCAGGCTCCAGATAAAAGGCGGCGCCATTATCGCGCCTCAGTGCCGCATGCGAACGTTGCGCCACCCACTCGATATCTTGCGGATAAAAGTTGGCGCCCGCCAGAATAATCAGATCTTTGATGCGGCCCGTAATGAAGAGCTCGCCATCCACCAAAGCCCCCAGGTCGCCAGTGCGCAAAAAGCCGCCCGCCTCGGGCTCCTGCGCTATCGTGGCGCCAAAAGCCGCTGCCGACTCTTCCGCACGCCGCCAATAGCCCGCGGCAATGGTCGGTCCGCCAACCCAGACTTCACCCACTTGATCAGGCGGGCAACGTTGCAAGGTTTCAGGATCGACGATGGCGATGGGCACATCGGGCAAGGCACGGCCGCTACCCGGCATCAAGCGCGTAGCAGGCCCCGCCTCGTCCACCACCAGCACCCGCCCATCGGCCAGTGCATCCGTATCGAAATACCTCAATACCGGCAACTGACCCACCGGATTGGCAGTCACCGCCAAGGTACTTTCGGCCAGGCCGTAGGCCGGTGCAAACGCTTCCCGCTTGAACCCGTATTCGGCGAACTCCTCCACAAACTGATCCATGACGGCCGGGTTGATGGGTTCGGCGGCGTTCATGGTCATGACCATGGTGCTCAAGTCCAGCCCGGCCCGCTCTTCTACAGCGATACGCCGGCTGCACAGATCATAGGCAAAGCTGGGCGCTGCCGAATGCGTGCCGCCAAAGCGCGACATGGCCTGCAGCCACAGCAAGGGCTTCTGCAAGAACGTATTGGGTGCCATCTGCACGGAGCCACAGCCAGAATACAGCGGCTGCAACAGGCCGAAAATCAAGCCCAGATCATGGAAGGCCGGTAGCCAGCTGACCATGACGGACTTCTCTTGCAGTCCCCAGACATCACCCATGCGTTGCAAGTCATCCAGCAGGTTGCCGTGACTGACCCTGACCCCCTTGGGCATGGCGGTCGAGCCGGATGTGTATTGCAGGAAAGCCGTGTCTTCTGCCCTGATATCCGCCGGCATAAGATCTTCCTGATCAGGAAGATCATCGATGGCCACCCACGACAAGGCCCCAAGGTGCTCGTTCGATACGCGCCACTCGTCTGTGGCGCCCAAGAGCGCCTCGCTGGTCAGCGCTACCCGTGCTCCCGAATCAGTCGCGACGGCCACCAGCCGCTCGATCAGCCGGTTGCGGCGCGGCGGGTTGATCGGCGTGGCAAGCCGACCGCTCCAGAGGCAGCCCATGAAGGCGGCAAGAAAGTCGGCCCCGGCGGGAAACACCAGCAACACGGGCTCGCCGGGCTGGGTGTCGCGCATCAGGCGGGCGGCGATGGCACGTGCTCGCGCCGCAAGCTCCGGTGCCATCCAGCGGCACTGCTCTTTGCCCTGGCTATCAAGAAAGGCGTACCACCAGCCATCGCCCGGCGAGCGCGCACGCTGATCCAGTATGTGAGGCAGGAAGAACGGGAGGCTTGGCTTGTCGTTGTCGCTCATGAATGGCTCCAGGAAATTAGGCGATCGCCTCGCTATCGGCTTGCCGCTCTCCCAGTCGCCGTTTCAGCATTTCCTCCAACTTGGCATCCAGGCGACGATCCAGCGTTGCTGCAATGGCTTTTTCCAGCTCGGACTGCTCGTCGCTGCTGCGCGTCAGGTCGGCGACACGAGCCAGGTCTTGCCGGCTTAGCGACAGCAGCATGCATGGCAGGCGCGTGCGGCACGTGGTCGGGTGCGGTATGCCGTCCAGCAAGGCGAACTCGCCAAAGAAATCGCCCACCTCGAGAACTTCCATGGTCAGCGAATTGCCGTCGGGCAACAGCACCGTACTTTCCACCGCACCACGGGCGATGATGTAGAAGCGACCCTCGGTGGTGCCCTCGATGGCCAGCACAGTGCCCGACTCGACTTCTTCGACGCGCAGCATGCTGCGTATGCGTTCCAGCTCTTGCTCATCGGCCGTCGCGAATAGCGGAATCTTGCGCAAGCGGTCCACGGTGATTCCGACGTCCCGACCTGCATTGACAATGGCGATATCGGACTGCTTCTCCCACATACCGGCATACAGGCCACGATTTGCCAAGAGTTCTTCATGCGTGCCCGACTCAACCAGGCGCCCATCCTGAAACACACACACCATGTCCATGTCCGGACAGGAGTTCAATCGGTGAGTGACCGAGAACAGCATCCGGTCGGCGCTGATGCGGCCCAGGGTTTCGTTGATGGCCGCCTCGGCCTCGGCGTCCAGCGCCGAAGTGGCCTCGTCCAGCAACAGAATTTGCGGATTGCGCAACAAGGCGCGAGCAATCACGATACGCTGGCGCTGCCCACCGGACAGCAGCTTGCCGCCTTCGCCGACATTGGTGTCGTAGCGGTGGGGCAAGGTTGTAATGAAATCGTGGATCTCTGCCGAGCGCGCCGCCTGCTGGACCTCGGCCTCGGTGGCCTCCATGCGTCCGATTCTGATGTTGTAGGCGATCGAAGCCTCGAACAACGTGGTGTCCTGATTGACCACCGCCATCAAGGACCGCAGGCGCTCGTTGTCGACCTGGCGAATGTCGGTGTCGTTAAGCAGGATGCTGCCGCTCATGGCGTCATAGTTGCGCGACAATAGGTTGATGATGGTGCTCTTGCCCGAGCCCGACGGCCCCACCAGCGCGATGCGGCGAGGCGCGGGCGACTCCAGCGTGACGTCCTTCAGGTTAAGGCGGTCGCCGGTATAGCTGAAGGACACATTACGGAATGCCACATGCGACAGGGGCTGATCCAGCTTGTTATCGGCGCTGCCCTCGGGCAGGTCGTCCGGGTGATCCAGCAGGCCATCAATGCGCTGCCAGCTTCCTATGGCCTGGATGGCAGCCGGAAGCAAGGCCGCAATGCCGCCCGCCGCGCCGCCAAACGCCAACAATAAGCCGATATACGCCACGACGACGCCGCCTGACACCGTACCGCTCAAGGACAGTATGGCGCCCAGGCCGATGATGCCCAGTTGCGCGGCACTGATCGCGAAAACGGTAGCGCGCCCGGTCAGCTCACCCAGCAGGTATTGGCGATAGCTGGCATCGTAAATGGTCTTGCTGCGGTCATCGAACTGACTGCGACGATGGTGGGCAAGATTAAGCGTGCGTATGACCGGCAACAACTGCACGGTCTCTTTGATGAAGCCCACCACCTTGCCGTCTTCGACTTTGCGCGCATACGAGGCCTTGATGGCCAGCCGGCCAACCAGCTTGGGCGCCCACAGAGCAATGGCAAGCAAGGTGATCGTTGCGATCGCCATGCGCCAATCCAGTAAGACCGCGGTGATCAAGGAGCCTATCATCAGGAATGCCTTCGAGATGATGCCCGGGATGGCCCGGACGATGGCGTTCTCTACGATGAAGATGTCGTTGGTGAAAAGCGAAACGATATCGCCGCTTTTGAAGCGGCTGAGCGAGCGCGATGACAAGCCCAGCAGTTTGTCGAAGGTGCGTTGGCGTACGTCGTTCAAGGCACGCGGCCCCAGCGTGGAAACGCTGAAGTCGATCGCCAGGCCCGCCGAGGCGGTAACCAGGAACCCGCCTATCAGATAAGCCAGGGTGCGCCAGATAACGTCGGCGCGTTGCGGCGTAATGCCATCGTCGAATAGCTCGTTAAGCCAGATCGGCATCAGCATGGCGTAAGCGGTTTGTATCAATACACCTATGGCCAGGGTGGTGCAAAAAAAACGATATGGGCGTAGCTGCTGTGCAGTCCAGCGCAGGAAAGGCCAAGCGCCCTTGGCCGGCTGCTCGTCTGCCAGCGACTCTTCCCATTGCAACTCCAGCATGGCCTGCGACTTGCCGGTGCCTTGGCGACACACCTCGTCCATGGGTAGGCCCGAAGCCAACGCCCGCGAGAAATCGATCAGCCCCTTGGGGCCATAGGTTTCCAGCATGAATCGGCTGAACGCGCCGACGCGGACGGCATCGCGTTCGGTGCCCGAGCCGGTCGACAGGCGCTTGTGCAAGCCGGCAAGATCACCCGCTTCGGCAACACTGATGCTGCTGGACCCATCGGCCAGCGCGGTCGCATGGCGCAGTATGCCGAGGCCAAAGAAAGACAGCGCGCTCGCAGGCATGTCCAGCCGCTCGACAAGCAGGCGTTCAACCAGACGCCGTGCTGGATCCTCGGCGGGATGTCGACGCGATTCGCCCAGGACGGCGGCCGCCAGCCCCTGGTCGCGCTGCGGTGCAGGCAAACCCAACATGGCACACAACTTCTGCTCCAATTGCTCAAGGCGCCGGGCACGCGGTCGGAACCAGCCTTGGAGCGTAGCCTGCAGTCGTGATTGTGGCGGGGCGGCTTTAACGTTCAGCATGCACGGAAACCTTTTCGTGGGAGATGGGGCTGGAAAGCGCGGCCGCATCCAGCAGGATGCGCGCAAAGTCGGTACTGTGGCTGGCCCAGAAAAAATGCCCGCCATCACAAGTGACCAGGCGGGCAGGGGCACAGGTGACGGTTCTCCACGCCAGCAGCTCTTCTGGCGATACCGAGGGATCGCTACGCAAGTGCATGACGTCGATCGGCAGGCTCAGAGGCGTGGTGTGCCTGTAGCGATAGGTGTCACAGGCTTCCAGGTCTGCGCGCAGGGCTTGCTCCAGACCCAGGCAGCCCCAATCGACGCCATCGCCTCCGGCCATGCCGAAGCGAGCGACTAGCTCGGCCCGTAGTTGCTTGACAGGCAAGCGATACAAAGGCGTCTCGGCCGGCGGCAAACAGGGCGAGCGGAAACCCGAGACGATCAGGCGTGCGGGCCGCAGGGCGGCAGTGGACAGGCGTGCGGCGGTTTCGAAAGCCAGCAAGGCGCCGTAGCTGTTGCCAACGAAAATCAGGGGCTGGAGTGGGGAAGCTGAGGTATCAAGGGCAAGCGCATCGAGCGCCCGAACGATGCCTTCTACGGCATCGGCTACCCGGCGGGGTGGGCCGGCCTCGGTACCGGATGCCTGACGTGGAAGTTGCAGGGCCATGACGCCCACGCTATCAGGCAAGGCGGCTGCCAGGCGCCCAGCCGACAAGGGCGACCCGCCGGCGTGGGGGAAGAACATGAAGGTTGGTTTGCCTTGGGCAGCTTCGCGCAGCCTGACTATCCACTGCCTGCGCGTCGCGCTTATGGCCGGGCTGGTACGCGCCGCTTCGTGCATAAGCAAACATTCCGCCAACTAGTTGTAGCAAGCAGGAATTCTATCAGTTATTGTATCTAAACATCTCTTTTGTATTGACTTGTTTATGCGAGACGCCATGGCGGGTACCGACAACTTTGACGCTGACATGCAAGCCTATGCACGCGATGGGGCGGTATGCCTGCGCGGCGCGTTCGATCAGTCCTGGGTAGCCCTTGCCCAAGAGGGCATCGCGCGCAATATTGAACAGCCCAGCCCCCTTTTTCGGAATCTGGGCAGCCAGGATGGCGGCTTCTTATCCGACATCTGGTCGCGGCGGTATATCTCCGAACTGGAGCGCTTCTGCATGGAGTCCCCCGCGGCAGCCATCGCAGCCCGCGCCCTGCAATCAAGCAAGGTACGCCTGGCCCAGGACACCTGGTTCAGCAAGCTGCCGGGCGCATCGGTACGCACTCCCTGGCATCACGATACCGTTATCGAAGGCCCCTTCTGTTCCATCTGGGTGGCGCTGGATCCCACGCCGCGTACCGCCACGCTGGAGTTCGTGCGCGGCTCACATGCCTGGGGCAGAGCCATGATGCCGCGATCCTATTTTTCGGAGGAAGGTGACGCCGCAGAGCAGTTCTATACCGAGTTTCACGGAGACGCTACCGACGCGGTGCCGCAAGACTACGACCAAGTGCCCGACATCGAAGCCAACCGCAGCGCCTACGACATCATCGGGTGGGAGCTCCAACCTGGGGACTGCGTCCTGTTCGACGCGCGGACCTTGCACGGTGCCCCGGGCAACCACCTTCAACACCCCATACGTCGCTTCGTCACACGTTGGATCACAGACGAGTCGGTGCTGGCTCCGCATGGCAAAGATGTTATCGCTGCACTGGCCGCTGCGGGCTTGCCTGCCGACCTGGAGGTTGGCAAACCGGTGCGCGGCCCCCTGTTTCCCAGCATCACGGTCCTGCCCTAGGCGCCACCCATTTGTAAGAAATGAATGACATGTATGTCAAATATTGACGGGAAACGCTCTGTAGGTATACAGTTTCGTCTCTGTCGACCGGCAGTCGATCCAGATCAATAGCAACACGGCCGCCAGGACGCAGTTCTTTGTAGTTCAACCTTCAGGAGACTCACAATCATGGCTGGTATGTTCCTCACGATCACACGCGCGAATATCAAGGCTGGCAGCGAAAAAGAAGCACGCGCATTGCTGGAAAAATCGCTGCTTCCCAATGACGGCTCCAAGCCTGGCGACCACATTCCCGGTCTCATCGGCTTTGGCCTGATGCGCTCCAAGAAAGATCCCTCCATGTTCGGCCTGGCCACTGTCTGGAAAGACGAAGCTTCGCTTGATGCCCTATCCAGCAACCCCAACGCCAAAACCGGCGGCCACTGGGTTGAGAAATTCATGAAGTTCACCCAAGGCAATGTCCAGGGCGAAGGCTTCTACATCGAAAGCCTGTAACAACTTCTGCGGGGGACGTCCTTGCCGGCATCCCCCGCCTCTCCCGTGCAAGCACAGCCTCACGCCGCACTGCGGCCTATCGAAGACGCCTACCCCCTTACACGGATGCAGCAGGCATTGCTTATGCGTTGCCTCGCCTATCCCGACCAGCCTCTTTACATGGGGCAATGGTGGGCCATGCTGGAGGGCGCTCTGGACGGCGACCGGTTCAGTGCCGCCTGGCAAGCCGCCGTAGACCGCCATACCGCTCTGCGTAGCGGCTTCCATTGGGACTTAAAAGATCATCCGTTCCAGGTCGTACACCGTCAGACGCCGCTGAATGTAAGCGTGCTGGACTGGACCGACCGCGGTGCCTGGCGACCCAGGCTGGACGAGTTTCTGGCAAACGACAGGGCACTGCCCTTCGACATACGCAAGCCGCCGCTGATGCGCATCGCGTTGCTGCGCCTTACACCGACACGCCACATCCTGGTGTGGACCCGGCATCACCTTACGGTCGACGGCTGGTCGCTGGGCATTATCCTGAACGATGTGTTCGCGCTTTATCGTGCGGCGCTGGAGGGCCGGCAACCGGGGTTGCCGCCGGCCCCGACTTATCGTCGCTATGTAGACTGGGAAAAATCCTGCGATCCCGAAGCTGGCCGACGTTATTGGCGGGCCTTGCTGGCCGACGAGGCGCAAAACGAAGAAAGAGCGACAGCCGCCCGACGCGCCTCCACTACCGATACCGCCAGCCCTGTTATCAAGGCCCACCGAACAGATCTGCCAGCCACGCTGGCCAAAGCACTGGACGAGCTGGCCAGATGCACCCACGTTACCGTGAACACCCTGGTTCAAGGCGCGTGGGCGCTGGTACAGGCCCGCCTGCACGACAGCGACACCGTGCTTTTCGGCGCGGTTGAAGCCCTGCGGCCGGCGGCCATAGACAGCGAAAGCCATGCCGGATTGGTCGGTATCCAGATACAGATACAACCCGTACTGGCAAAGGTCGACGAGCGTCCACTGGATGCATGGCTGCGGGCCTTGCAGGCGCAGGCCGCCGCTGCGCGCGATGCCGGCCCGGTGGGCATGGATGACTTGCGCTCTTTGCTTGCGCTCGCGCCTGATGCGCTACCGTTTGACAGCCTGGTAGGCTTTCAGAACTACCCGCTGGACGAAGCCGGTGCGCTGGCGGGCAGCGGATTGACGCTGCTTGAAACCGGCGACGTCACCCTGCCTGATATGCCGCTGAACCTGATGGTAGAGCGCCAGGCAGGCGGTCTGGTGCTGCACTTGATGGTCGATGAGCGTCACATCGACGCCTCAGGCGCCAGGTTGCGGCTGAATATGTTGGCCCACACGCTGGCCAGCCTTCCGGACCAGGCACAAACCGCCGTCCGTGACATAGAGGCCCTACCTGCGGGCATCATGCAAGCTCAGCTCGAGGGCGACGGCGAGACGCCGGCGCTAAGTGCATCGACCGTCATTGACGCCATACTGGGCTATGCAACACAACGGCCCGACGCGCCGGCCGTGGTGCATGGCACCGAACAAATAAGCTATGCAAGGCTGCTAGCCCAAGCCCATGTCATTGCCGCCCGACTGTCAGCAGTCGGTATTGGACGCGGTGACCGGGTAGGCATCCATCTGGAACGCAGCCCTCTGGGTATTGCCGCCATCCTGGGAACCTTGCTGGGCGGCGCCTCTTACGTCCCCCTGGATATGGACGCCCCCACCGAGCGCAAGCGCTACATGGCGACGCAGGCCAACCTTGCCGCAGTCATTGCAATCGGCACGCTGGATTTCGCAGACGCCGCCGCGATCGACGTATCGGAACTCCATGATTTTGCAGCGCCCGCTACGCCGCAGGCGACACCGGCCATGACGGCGCAGCGGCCCCAGGTCTCGGATGAAGCCTATGTCATCTTCACCTCCGGCTCCACCGGCCGCCCCAAGGGCGTGTCGGTCACCCATGGCAACCTGGCCTACCACGTAGCCGCGCGTCTCGCGGCCTATCCCGACAGGCCCAACCGCCGCTTGCTGCTTACCTTCCCTCTAATATTTGATGGCTCGGTAACCGGCATATTCGGCACGCTGGCCACTGGCGGCACCCTGGTGCTGCCGCGCGCTGTCGAGGCCAACGACCCCGACCGGCTGGCGGCGCTGATACGCCGCGAAGGCGTCACGCAAACCATCATGATTCCGTCCCAATGGAGCCTGCTTATATCAGCCGGCGAGCCGACGGATTTCGCGACCCTCCAATTGGCGGTGGTCGCAGGGGAAGCCTGCCCGCGCGATTTGGTCGAACGCCATGGCGCGCGCCTACCCACTGTGGCCCTGTCCAATGAATACGGACCTACCGAAACGACCGTATGGGCCAGTTGGGAAATATGCCGGCCGGGCGACGACGGGCCGGTATCCATCGGGCGTGCCATCCCGGGCATGCGTTGTTATGTGGTGGACAGTCGCGGCCGATTGTGTCCGCCCGAGGTCCCCGGCGAACTATGGATCGCCGGACCAGCGGTGGCCCGGGGTTACGTTGGCCAGCCTGAGCTGACGGCCGAGCGCTTCGTCGCTAATCCGTTCAGCAACGATAAAACGTATGAAACCGCCTATCGTAGTGGCGATCGCGTCACCCGCGGCCGGGACGGCAAACTGCGTTTTGAAGGACGCACTGACGAGCAGGTGAAGATCAGCGGCTACCGTATCGAGCTGCCCGAAATCGAAGCCTGCTTGTGCGAAATGCCGGGCATAGACGAAGCCATTGTTTTGGCGCAGCGCAGTGGCCAGGCAACGCCACAATTGGCGGCCCATGTGGCGGGCGCCCAGTTGCCTTCGCGCGAGGCCATCCTGCGCCATCTCCAGCACTTATTGCCTGATTACATGGTGCCGCAGCATGTGATGCTGCACGATCAGTTGCCACGCACACCGACGGGCAAGGTCGACAAGCGCAATCTGCCCGAAGTCCAAAGGCAGCAAGCCGCCACTGTAGCGCCGCAAGGCGAGCTGGAATGCAGCATTGCTTCGGTGTGGCAAGCTGTACTGAGCTGTCCTGGCATTGGCCGACACGATAACTTCTTTTCTATCGGTGGCCGCTCGCTCGATGCCATGCAAATGGTGTCGCGACTGCGCCGTGATCTGAAGCTGGCGGTCGAACTTATCGACCTGTTCGAGGCCCCGCGGCTGGCCGATTTCGCTGCACGGCTGGCCGGCCGCGACGCCGACGAGGGCCCGGGCTTGCGCAAACGGACACGCACCCGCGTAAACCTGACTCCCGGCGCTGCGCAATGAGCAGCGGCTACATTGCCGCCGCCACTTTCGCGCAGCAGCAACTGCGCTATCAGGATCTGCTGCAGCCCGGCGGATCCGAATACGCGGTTCCCCTGGTCATCAGTATTGAGGGCGAACCCGATCTGAACGCCCTGCAGCGCGCTTTTGACGCCGTGATCGAACGCCACGACGTGCTGCGCGCAGCGCTGCCGCTGATCAATGAAGTGCCCATGCTGGCCATCGCGGATGACCGCTTGATCGAACTGCCGCACATCGGCATCGTGGCAAGCACAAATGATATCTGGCAGCGCGAAATAACTTCGCTGGTCGCCGCCCTGATGGCGCCGCCCTTCGACATGGAGAACGGTCCGCTGGTGCGCGCGGCCCTGGCTCTGCCCGGCAATGGCTCGTGTGCCGAATGCCCGTCGGCGCTGATCGTGATTTTGCACCATGCCATCGCCGATGGCGGCTCGCTTTCGATACTGCTGGACGATTTGGTAGCCGCCTACGATGGGGCGCTGCGCGACACGCCGCCCCAGTGGAGCGAACTGCCGCTGCAATATCCTGATTACGCCGATTGGGAGCAAGATCGCTTTGGTGCCCCGGATGCGCCAGCGCTGGCCGCTGCGATGGAGTACTGGCAGGCTGCGCTGGACCAGGTGCCTGCCGCCCTGGACCTGCCGCTGGATCGGCGGCGCCAGCATGGCGGGACGCCCTCGGGTGCGGCCCAGCGGCTGACCCTGGCGCATGGCGCCGCCCACGCGTTGGACGAACTGGCGCGCCAGCGCGGAACTACGCCTTTTCTGGCATATTTGGCGGTTTTCTTTGCCGTATTGCACCGCTGGAGCGGTCTGGACGATTTGGTGGTCGCCGTCCCGGTGTCCAAGCGCACCCGCCCGGAACTTACCCGGCTGGTCGGCATGCTGGTCGATACCCTGCCGCTGCGCGTGTCCTGTTCAATGGATACGAGCTTTTCCAACTTGCTCGACCAAGTGCGCGTGGCCTTCCATGACGGACTGCGCCACCGGGATGCCCCGTTTCAACGCATCGTCCAGACCATAGGCATCGAGCGCCAGGCGAACGTGCCTCCGCTGATGCAAGTGCTGTTCGGCACGCTGGAGCCTGCCTCGCCCCCGCAGCAGGCCAGCGATGGCACCCGTTTCGCAATTATTGATGACCAGGCGGACCAGGCTGCAAAGGCCGACCTGTCTTTCATCTACCAAACTGGAACCGACCAACTGGACTTATGGTGCCGTTACGACGCGTCGATTTTTAACGCCGGCACGGTGCAGCAACTGCTGGCGTGGTTTGGCACCGTGATGAGGGCTGTGGCTGACGCACCCGGACGGCCGCTGAGCGAACTGCCCTTGATTGATCCGGCCGATGGCCGGGCACTGCTCGCCCAATACAACGACAACCGCAGCGCCTACCCGCGCGAGCACTCCATCGCAGCGCTCTTTTACGAGACAGCAGCCAAGTTTGCGCAACATACCGCCATTGACGACCAGGGGCATCGCGTAAATTACGCGACCCTGAGCGACCAGTCTGCGCGTCTGGCCAGCGCGCTGGCCGCCTCGGGCATAGGCCAGGGCGACGCAGTCTTGCTGGCGCTGCCCATGTCCGCCGACTTCCTTGCCCTGGTGCTGGCATTGCTGCGACTGGGAGCAAGCTATGTACCCCTGGATCCCAGCCACCCTCCGGCCCATCGCTTGCGGCTGGCTGCGTCCATCGGCGCACGCGCCGCGATCGCCCAGGGGGACGATGGCGCAGAGCATGCTGCGTTGATCCTGTTGAGCGTCCAGGGCCTAAAGGATGCCGCCGCCCGCTTGCCTCCCTACGATGGCAAGGAGGTGCCAGCGAACGCCACTGCCTACGTCATGTTTACGTCGGGGTCGACAGGCGAGCCCAAGGGCGTCGCGGTTCCGCATCGGGCCGTCGTCCGTCTGGTCCGCGACACCAACTTCGCGCAATTCGGTCCCGACACCCGTAGCGCCGTCTACTCAAATCCCGCTTTTGATGCCTCTACTCTGGAGATCTGGGCGCCGCTGCTCAATGGCGGCACCGCCGTCGTCGTTGATAAGGAATCCATACTGGATTGCCAGCGGCTGAAGCAGTTATTGGCCCGCGACCGCATCACTCTGCTGTGGGTCACTGCCGGTCTGTTCCAGGAGCTGGCCGGGGTCGACCCGGGTGTATTCGCTGGCGAACGCTTGGTGATGACCGGCGGCGACGCTGTCAACGGCGATGCCGCGCGTGCGGTGTTGGCTGCCGGGGCCGAAACCGGGCTGCGCTTGCTTAATGGATACGGACCGACCGAAAACACCACGTTCAGCACCGTCTACGACCTTGCCTTGCTGGAAGGGGACAGTCTGTCCGTCCCCATAGGGCGGCCCATTGCCAACAGCACCGTCTATATATTGGATCGCTGCGGACAGCCGCTGCCGCCCGGCGTCGTCGGTGAGATCTACGTGGGCGGTGATGGCGTGGCTCTGGGCTATGCCGGCGACCCCATGCGTACAGCCGCTTCCTTTCTGCCCGATCCTTTTGACGATCGCGCCGATGCCCGCATGTACCGTAGCGGCGATTACGGTCGCTGGCGGAACGACGGCACCGTGCTCTTCGCCGGCCGCGCAGACGACCAGATCAAGCTGCGAGGCTTCCGAATAGAGCTGGCGGAGATCGCCACGGCGCTGGGACAGCATCCCGATATACGCAGCGTACATATGGCCGCTCCACGCCAACATGGTGGAGACCGCCAGTTGGTGGCCTATCTCGTTCCGCAGGCCGCTCCGGGTCCCGCCCCGGCCGATCTGCGCGCGTTTCTCGAGGGTCAATTGCCCGCATACATGTTGCCTCATGCCTACGTGGTGCTGGACGCCTTGCCGTTGAATGCAAACGGCAAGGTCGATCGCAAGGCATTGCCGGCGGTTCAGGATCAGCACTACGATAGGGTCGCGGAGCTGGCGCCGCCACAGACCGAAGAAGAGTGCATCTTGCACGGCATCTGGCTGGAGCTGCTGGGCCTGGCTACGGTAGGCATTACCGATAATTTCTTCCATGTGGGCGGAGACTCGATCACCGCCATCCGCATGGCTGCCCGCGCTGCCGCCGCGGGCCTGCCCCTGGCACCCACCGATGTCTTTCAGTTGCAAACCATCAGGCAACTTGCCGAGGCGGCCGCGAACGCGCGGGCACGTGTGCGCCGTGTGGCTCGCGAACAGATTTTCGACGCCGAACTTGTGCCGGCTGCAGCCCACGGTGACCGGGGCTGCGACTTCCTGTTGGCCAGTCTGCGCATGGACCGCTCGGTAACGGTGCTAGAGCTGGCCCTGGCCATGCAACGGTTGGCCGAGCGCCACGATGCCCTGCGCCTGCGATGGGTCAAGGATGGCGAAACCAGCCGCGTCGAGATCATGGCCTACACCGCGCGCCTGCCTATCCGCACCATAGAAGTGCCCGAGCTTGCCGATGCACAATTGCACGACTGGGTCGACGAACATGCGAAGCGCCTTGGACGGGGCTTGCACCTGGAAAGTGGGGTCATGGTCACCTCCACCCTGATCGACCGCGGACCGGCAGGCGGCGCCATTATTGTCCTGGCCCTGCACCGGGCCATCGGCGATGAAACGACCGCTGGCCTGATACTGTCGGAGCTTGACGGTGCATTGAGCACCGGAGCAGCCGTCACCACGCCACTCGAACAGGCCAGCAACCTGGGCCGCTGGCTGAACTGGCTTAGGGATTACGCCGACATCCAAGCTTCGGGCGCAGGCCTGCGCGCGCTTGAAGCAACAGCACATGCTACTGCCCAGCCACTATGGTCCAGCCCGGACGAAGACACCGACCAGATCGTCGCTCGCCTCACGGTCAGCCCCGCCGTTACGGCAGCTTTGCTGACACTTGCACCAACGCGGCTGCGGACTACGCCTATCGATCTGTTGTGTACGGCTTTGGCCCAAGCACTGGAGGTGCATCCGCGGGGCTCGGCCCTGCTGATTGAGGCCATCGACACGCAACGCAACATGCCGTTGGACGCCCCCGCTGTTGACACCTTACCGGGCAACCTGGAGTGCGTGCTGCCGATCGCGGCTCCAACGGGCCCCATGGATCCCATCGAGCACCTGAAAGCCATAAAAATTGCCCGGCAGACTGTAGCACCCGCCGGCCCGGTCTTCCGCGTCCTCGCCCATACCTTTGACCTGCCATCGGCCAGCGTCGGCGTCGCGTGGCAAACTGCCGTCGCCGGCGCTGCAGGCGCCATCGCGCTGCATTCTTCACCGGCATTCAGCCTCTCTGTGCGGGGCATCCTGCTTGCGAGAACATTGGGCGATCAGATTCAGCTTGCCTGGGCAGGGGTCTCGCCCGCTGGCGGAGCCGCTCAGTTGCTCCAGCGTGTGGCGACCGCACTTGAACAGATGGCCCTTGCCACCGAGCATGTTCGGCAAGCCCTGTACACGCCAGCGGACTTCCCGCTGGCTGCTCTTGATGTAAGGGAGTTGGACTCTTTATTGGCGAACACGCCTGAGGTAGCCGACATCTACCCCTTGTCGCCCATGCAGGAAGCGATGTTGGTGCATACGCTGGGGGCCGCGCAATCCGAGATCAACTTCGAGCAAAGCTGCATGCGCATACGCGGCAGGCTGGATCACGCCGCGCTGGCTCATGCGTGGAAGACAGTTATCGACCGCCACGATGTATTGCGTACCGCGTTCCACTGGCGTGGGCTTTCACGTCCTTTGCAGGTCGTGCACCGCTCCACGGCCCTGCCGCTTGAATTTCACCGCTGGCCGGCCTTCGATGCCGCAAGACTGGACGCCTTCCTGGCAGCCGATCGCGCGCAAGGCTTCGATATGACGACCGCGCCGCTGCTCAGGCTGCATGGCATTCAGGTCGCCGAAGACGACCTGTATTTGGTAGCCAGCTTTCACCACCTGCTGGTGGATGGGTGGTGCCTGGGCCGGCTGGAGCGCGAGGTACGCGCGATTTACGAGTCTGTCCGCAGCGGTCGCCCCGCCCTGCTGGATACTCCGGCGCCATATCGCAGCTATATCGCTTGGCTCGCGCAGACCGACAGCGCAGCCGGCAAGAACTATTTTTCCAGCATGCTGCGCGGGCTGCCCGCCGGACGTCGCCTGTATCCGCCCGCACAGCAGGCCGCCACGGGCTACACAAGCACCAAATTGGCCTTGTCGCGCGAGGCAACGCGCGCGCTGGTAGCCTTTAGCCGCAGGCGCGGCCTGACGCTTGCCGCCGCGATTCACTTTGCCTGGGCCGTATGGCTCTCCAGCCGGCTGGAGAGCCAGGACGTCACATTCGGTACAACAGTCAGCGGGCGACCTGCAGACGTACCGGGCGTCGAAAGCATCGTCGGCCTGTTCATCAACAACCTGCCCGTACGGTTGCAACTCGATGCACACACCACCATCGGCCAATATCTGGCGCAATTGCACACCCTGCTGGGCCAACTGCAACAACATGCCCACCTGTCCGGGGCTGATATCGCGGAAACGGTCAGTACCAAGGCCGGTTCCGGGCCGATCTTCGATACTCTGGTCGTCGTCGAGAACCTGGCTTCCGGAACCAGCGCCTGGGCCGGCGCTGAAGGACTGACCGTAGAATCAGTACAGTCCCGCCTGAAGACCGCCTACGACCTGACTTTTATTGCAGTCCCCGGCGACGCCATGGTGCTGTCCGTGGTGCAACCGGACGATGACCGCGAACACGAGAGCGGTTCGGACATCCTGGCAGCACTCGCCGCGATACTGACAGCGCTGCCCACCGCGGCCGATCTCCCCATTGGCCATCTGCCCCGTCCCACCGGCATGCACAGAGTGGTACAGCTCAACCCCGTTGTCGCCCAGACACTGCGCTTCTCCACCCGGCCGCGAAGCACGCTGGAAGCGCGCATCACCGCCATCGTCGCCGACCTCATCCCCGCCGAGCCGCAACACGGAGGCAATGCGAATGGCTACGAACTGGACACGGAGTTCTGGCAACTGGGCTTGACCTCGCTGCAGCTTAGCCAACTGGCCTTGCGGCTGGGGCAGGCGCTGGAGAAGCCAGTTCCGATATCGCTGTTGCTAGAACACCGCTCCATCGCGGCCCTGGCTCACGCCATACAAGCAGGGCAAAGCTGGTCGCCCGTCGTCGACATGAGCGGCCGGCAAGCTGAAGAAGGCCCTTTCGAGCCCTTTATCTGCGTACATCCAATCGCTGGAGACGTCAGTGTGTTCCTGGATCTGGCGCGTGCCATGCCGCCCCATATACCCTTGTGGGCTATCCAGGCACCCGGCCTGGAAGAGGGCCAGACCCCGCTCGACAGCGTTCAGTCGCTGGCCAGCGCCGGCCTAGAGGCGCTGGCCGCGCGCGGACTGGCAAGCCCGCGCTGGATCGGCGGCTATTCTTTCGGTGGCATCGTCGCATTCGAAATGGCTCGCCAGCTTGCCGATCAGGGCCGCGCCCCGGAGCGCGTCATCATCCTGGACACCCCGGCACCACTGCAGCGTGCTTCCATCCTGAGCGGGGACGCCGCGCAGGCCGACGCACAATGGCTGCTCAGAATGGTGGATGTACGCGCTCGCTTTCAAGACGTGGATACGCCCATCACCTTGGACGAACTGGTGGCCGCACCTGCAGCGCAGCGCTTCGAGCTGGCGCTGGCGCGCTCGCATGCCGCCGGTCTGATACCGCCGGCAGCCACAGTGGAGTGGCTGAAGCGCGTGCACCATTGCAGCTTGGTGCAATATGCAGCCTATCTGGCCTACCAGCCGCAACCAGGGGACAACCGCGACTTGCGGTTGGCTATTATCAGGGCGGCGCACCCGCGCGCCGGCGACCTCAGCGACGCGGAGGCGCAGCAATTGGCCATGTCGGCAATGGGCTGGCAAGCGTATACCGATGCCGAGATTCCCGTGTGCGAAGTTCCCGGGGATCATGTCAGCATGCTGGGGCCAGACATTGCGCAGCAAGTGGCCGCCGCCATTTCTGATTTACTGCAGTGTGATCAGGCAGCAAGCCGCAACGCAAGGGCAGCAGAATAGCCATCGGGAACCGCTAAGGAACAAAAAGCACAGGGGCCGTACTCGCCGGCGATCACCTGGACTCCGTCACACGTGTCGCCGTCCTGGCCAATACCCGTATCCAGTGTTGCAAAGTCCAGTTGCAGCCCTTGCCCCACCGCCTTGGATACCGCTTCCTTGGCGGTCCAGGCAAAAAAGAAGGCGGCAATTCTGGCCTGGTCGGGTAGTTTTCGCCAGCGCTGCATTTCGGCGGGAGACATGATAATTTCCGCCAGCGAAGCCAGGTCGCGCGGTGCGCGCATGCGCTCTATGTCGACGCCCACTTCATACCCTTGCGCCACGGCGATCAGCGCATAATCGCCCGAGTGAGCCACATTAAAGTGGCTGTCGCTGCTATTTTCCAGCAATGCAGGCTTGCGAAATTTGCCGTACTGGAAGCGGATGTCAGCTGCCGCCGTATTCAGCCGTTCGGCCAGTAGAAGGCGCAACACCGCACGCACTTGAACGAAGGTATCGCGTGCCGGTTGAGCCAAAAAAGTGTGGGCACGGTGTTGCTCGTCGGCGGAAAGCACCTGCAGCAAGGCAGCGAGTGTGGCAGAGCAGTCGGTCAGCTTCCATTGCCAGATGTGGCAGTTGCCCTGGCCGACCCTTACCATAGTGGGCTGCAAGCTATCGATACACCGCAAATGGTCAGTTTCCATTGAAGTCATTATCTGGCCCGGATTGCATAATGCGTAGAATACGCGATCTTCGCATGGGACCGCCCGCCACAAGCCGTAACATGGCCCATGTGCACGAGACTTGCTATGGTGCATACTAGTGGTGCACTGCGACGAGGCAAACTCATGACGGTAGATCCGAAGCTAGGCCCGGCGGCGGGTGGCCCGGGCGCGACAGTGTCCGCACAGCCAGACATGACGCCGCCGCGGCACCCATTGACCAAATTGGCACTTTTCCTGGACCTGGACGGTACGCTGGCACCTATCGCCAACACGCCGAATCAGGCCTGTGTGCCCTCAACGACCCTGGTTCTGCTCCGACATCTGCATAACGCCTGCAACGGTGCCGTAGCAATCATTTCAGGCCGGGACGCCCCCGACATCGACCGCATGCTGTCCCCGCTGACGCTGCCTTGCGCTGCCCTGCACGGGGCGCACGTCAGAAACACGCAAGGCCAGGTCAAGCGCGTGGCCATCGACCATGACGCCTTGACGGGGATTGCCAGCGCGCTGGCGCGCGATGCCGCATCCATGCCCGGAACCCTGCTTGAACGCAAGGCCTTATCCGTGGCGTTCCACTATCGCAACGCGCCGCATCTGGCCGCTCAGGTCCAGGCGTCGGTCCTGCGCGCCCTCGCGCACCACGGCCATAGCTTCGATCTTCAAAAGGGAAAGATGGTGGTAGAGATAAAGCCGCGGGGCGTCAGCAAGGGCACAGCGGTAAGCGCATTTATGAGCACGCCACCGTTTAGCGGCCGCATGGCGCTGATGGCCGGTGACGATCTGACCGACGAATCGGCGTTTGCCGCCGTCAACGCCATGGACGGCATCACAATCAAGATCGGCGGCGGCCCGACACAAGCGCGCTCGCGTCTGCCCAACCCCGAAGCCCTACGCGCCTGGCTGGCCAGCCTACCGTCGGCATGACACAGCACGCCGGACCAGCCACCGGAAACAAGGACCAAGAATGAGCAGGTTGATCGTTGTATCGAATCGTGTGGCGCCCATCACTGAAGGCAAGAGCACGGCGGGCGGCCTGGTAGTCGGCGTGCTTGATGCGCTGCGCGAGACGGGCGGCATCTGGCTGGGCTGGAGCGGCGATATATCGGGCGAGCCTTCCACGGCGCCCGTCACCGAGACCGTAGATAACATCGACTTCTGCACCATACCGCTGACCCAACGCGATTACGACCGCTACTATCGGGGGTTTTCCAATGGCGTCTTGTGGCCCACATTTCATTACCGTATTGACCTTAGCCAGTACAACGGGGAAGACTACAAGGGCTATGTCGAAGTCAACCAACGGTTTGCCGCCTTGCTGGCGACGCTGGCCCAGCCCACGGACCGCCTTTGGGTGCACGATTACCATCTCATCCCTTTGGCTCAGGCCTGCCGCGAACAGGGCCTGGACAACCGCATCGGTTTCTTCCTGCACATTCCCTTCCCCAGCCCTTCGGTGCTGCGGACCATCCCGCGGCACCGCGAGCTGGTGCTGGCACTTTGCCAGTACGACCTGGTCGGCTTTCAGACCCAAGGCGATACCCAGGCCTTTGTCGATTACGCCACTCGCCATCTGGACGGCGTCCTCGAAGGAGACATACTGCAAGTGGGCGAGCGCCGTATCCGGGTGGGCAGCTACCCGATCGGCATTCATCCCGACCAGGTGAAAACACTGTCCAAGCAATCAGCGCGATCCAAGCAACTGGACGCCCTGAAGGCCGGCCTGCAGCATCGCAAGCTTATCGTGAGCGTTGATCGCCTTGATTACAGCAAAGGGCTGGTACAGCGCTTCGATGCCTTCGACTGCTTGCTGGAAACTGCGCCGCAACATCGCGGCAAAGTGACACTGGTGCAGATCGCCCCGCCGTCCCGCCAAGACGTACAGGGATACCGGCAAATTCGGCGCCAGCTGGAAAGTGCTGCCGGACGCATCAACGGCAAGTGGACCGAGCTTTCCTGGACACCCATACGCTACATGAACCGGTCTTACGAACGTAGCTTGCTGATGTCGTTTTTCCGCGCCTCTCAGGTGGGCCTGGTCACACCCATGCGTGACGGGATGAACCTCGTTGCCAAAGAGTACATTGCCTCGCAACCGGCCGATGATCCCGGGGTACTGGTGCTGTCCGAGTTTGCCGGTGCGGCCGCCGAAATGCAGGATGGCGCGATCATGGTGAACCCCTTCGATACCAAAGCCATGGCCGACGGCCTGGATCTTGCTCTGCGCATGCCTTTGCAACAGCGCAAGAAAAGATACGAGCACCTGATGGAAGTCTTGCGCGCCAATGATCTGTCGCGCTGGCGGGACCGCTTTCTTGGCGATCTGGAAAGCTAGCGGAACAAGGAGCACCCAATGAAAAACATGGAAGAGGTTGCCGGGTTCATGCGCGAACACGACCTGATGCTGGTGACGGCCGAGTCTTGCACTGGGGGGCTGATAGCCGCCACGCTGGCCGACATCCCGGGCGCGGGAAAATTGCTGGATTGCGCCTTTGTCACCTATTCGGTCCAGGCCAAGCAGCGTTGTCTGTCGGTCTCGGACCAGACACTGGAGCGCTACAACCTGACCAGCGAAGAAGTCGCGCGCGAGATGGCTCAAGGCGCATTGGGCAATAGCCGCGCCAATGTGGCTATCTCGAACACGGGGGTAACGGACGACGTCGACGACGACATCCCGGCCGGAACGCAGTGCTTTGCCTGGGCTTTTCGTCGTCATGATGGGGATAAGCCGGGCGATGCCGTCCTTTTCAGCGAGACACGCCGCTTTCCGGGCGACCGAACGGAAATCCGGCTCGCGAGCGCCGAATATGCCTTGCAACGGATACCCCACTACTTCGGGCTGCTCGACGCAAGCTAGCGGGTAGCCAGCACGTAGATGCCCTGGGTCAAATACACCGAGCCTATCACCATGACAAGGCCCTGGGTCCAGCGCCGGAACTGATGATCCGAAAGCTTCTCCAATACGAACTTGCTCAGGGTCGTACCGGCGATGGCCATGGCGACGGCAACGGCCATCGCTATGTATTCGACGCCGCTCTCGCCGCCCATGGCATAGCTGAAGTAAACCAGCTTGGCCGCGTGGGACAAGGTCTGGCACGCTGCCTTGGTTGCGACCACTGCCCTGCGATCCATCGGACTTCGTACGAAAAACACATCCAGCAAGGGCCCTGATACGCCGGCAATGAACTGCATGCATGTGTTCAGAAAGCCGCAGACCTCAGCGCCATAGCGCGTGCTGGCCTGAGGCACATAGCGCCCCGGGATCAACACCGCAAGAAACGGAATGATGCCCAGTGAGATCAGCACCAGAGCACGATCGGGAACAAAACCTATGAAGCTGAACAGCAGGCCTGCCGCAAGCAATCCCACTATATAGCGGGCGAATATGCGGTAGTCGGTATTGCGGCGCCACAACCAGGCGCGCCAGCCGTTGGATGTCATTTGCGCGGTGCCATGCAATACCATGGCAGCGGACACCGGCAAAAAGGCAACAAGGATGCCCATCAGGACCATGCCGCCGGCCATGCCGAACACACCAGACAGGAACGACGTGCCCAGGACGGACAGCGCCAGGAGAAACAGCAGTGCGACTTGCAAGGAAATCAGGGCGCTATGGGCAGCGAGCGTTTGTGTTCCGACCTGCGATACGTTAATAAGATGACGTCGGCTGCAGCGGCGGGGATGTCCTTGCCTTCGAGGAAGTCGTCGATCTGGCCGTAGGTAACCCCGAAAGCGTCCTCATCCGGCTTAAGCGGCGACAACGACTCCAGGTCGGCCGTCGGTATCTTCATGACCAGCGCTTCGGGGGCTCCCATGGCCGCCCCCAGCGCCCGTACGCGGCGCTTGTTCAGCCCAGCCAGTGGCGTGATGTCGGCCGCGCCATCGCCAAATTTAGTGAAAAAACCCATCAGGGCTTCTGCCGCATGATCGGTTCCCACCACCAGGCCGCCATAAGCGCCGGCCACGGCATATTGCGCGATCATGCGTTGACGCGCCTTGATGTTGCCCAATAAAAAATCTTGCTCGGTGGCGTCACGAAACGCCGTTCCGCCTTCGACCAGCGCCTGCAGCATGCTGTCGCTGGCTGCCTGGATATTGACCGCCAAGGTCTTGTCGGGACTGATCACCTGCAGGGCTGCCTGAGCGTCGGACTCGTCGCGTTGCTGGCCGTAAGGAAGCCGCATGGCAATGAAGGTGGCCTCACGCCCGCGGTTACGGACCACATCGACTGCCCGCTGCGCCAAACACCCTGCCACCAGCGAATCGACCCCGCCGCTGATACCCAGGACCAGGGCACGTGTATTGGTCTCGACCAGATAATCGGCCAGGAAGGCGACTCGGCGCCGGATCTCGCTTTCCGCATCGAAATCGGCCTTCACGTTAAGTTCATTGATGATGTCGCGCTGCATCGCGCGCTGTTCGTCAGTTAACACGGTATGTCCTGGTGTAGTGTGGCAGCTGGCTCAAAAGATTATGATACGCCAGGTAGCTAACGCAGAAAATAAAACATGAATCCTACTCCGTCGGCAGGCCTGGTGCTCGCGGCGACTCTGACCGTGCAGTCCTTGGTGGCGATGTCCCTGCTCACGCTGCCGGTCGTCGCGCCCGCTGTGGCTGCCACCCTGGAAATATCAGCCGCCTATGTCGGGCTTTACATCGCGCTGGCCTATGCCGGCGCAATGACTGCCAGCTTGCTGTCGGGCGGCGCAGTACGGCGCTTTGGCGCCATACGTGCCAGCCAGACCGGCTTGCTGCTCTGCGGCGTAGGCGTCGCGGTGTGCACCATCGAGTCACCCATCGCCACGGCTCTGGGCGCAGTCCTGGTCGGGCTGGGCTACGGCCCGATCACGCCATCCAGCTCCCACCTGCTGGTGCGTAGTACACCCGCTCACCGCATGTCTTTCGTATTCTCGATCAAGCAAACCGGGGTACCACTGGGCGGCGTGCTGGCCGGCTTGATCGTACCCGGTCTGGCCGACCTGATCGGCTGGCAAGCGGCATTCCTGACTGTCGCCGCCGCCAGCATCCTTTGCGCGGTAGCGATCCAGCCCTTATGTGCAACGCTGGACGCGGACAAGGACAAAACCCAGCGCCTGTCGTTCGGTAGCGGCCTGGCCGGACCCCTGCGCCTGGTGTTCAGCCATCGCAGCCTGACGGTACTGGCCGCGGTGTCCTTCATGTTCTCCATTGCCCAGTTGTCGCTGTCGACTTACCTGGTGACCTTTTTGCACCACGACTTGCTGATGGGACTGGTGCTTGCGGGCTTCGTCCTGGCGGTGGCCCAGGCGGCGGGGGTTGCCGGTCGCTTGCTGTGGGGCTACGTGGCCGATCGTTACCTGGGTTCGACCAACATGCTGATTGTGGTGGCGCTGCTGATCATCTTATGCGCCGTCATCACACCCTTTCTGGGCCGCATCGACTCGCACGTGGCCGTACTGATCGTCGTGGCGGTATTTGGCAGTTGTGCCGTAGGCTGGAATGGCGTTTATCTGGCTGAAGTGGCGCGCCAGGCGCCGCCCGGCCAAACCAGCATGGCAACGGCCGGCACGCTGTCCATGACATTTATGGGTGTCGTCGTCGGACCACCCCTCTTTGGTTTGATCGCTACCGCGCTGGGCAGCTATGGCCTGGCTTTCGCCTCGCTGGTGGTGCCGTCCGGTATTTGCCTGTGGCTGCTGTGGCGCTACCGGACGGCTTTCGACGCCGAATAAGAACGCGCTAGAAGTTATCCAGAACCGCCCCGGTGCTGGCCGTGGACGCATTGAAAGCGAACTTGGCCTGTACCCCACGGGTATAGCGTGGTGCCGGCGCAGTCCAGGACTGACGGCGCTGCTCCAGCTGGTCGTCCGATACGTGCAGCTGCAACAGCAACTGGTGCGCATCGATGGTGATCGAGTCGTTCTCTTGCACCAGGGCTATCGTGCCACCCACTGCCGCTTCCGGCGCCACATGCCCCACCACCATGCCCCAGGTACCACCCGAGAAGCGGCCATCGGTGATCAAACCTACCGAATCGCCCAGGCCGGCGCCGATGAGGGCGCCTGTAGGCGCCAGCATCTCGGGCATGCCGGGCCCACCCTTGGGTCCGAGGTAACGCAAAACCATGACATCGCCCGCCTTGATCTTGCCAGCCAGGATGGCCTGGAGGGCGGATTGCTCGTCGTCGAACACACGCGCAGGGCCGGTGATGACAGGATTTTTCAAGCCCGTTATTTTGGCGACAGCGCCTTCCGGCGACAGGTTGCCCTTCAGAATGGCCAAGTGGCCCTGCTTGTATAGCGCCTTGTCGACCGGGAAGATGACTTTCTGGTCGGCGCGTGGCGTATCGGGAATGTCCTTGAGCACTTCGGCTATGGTCTGACCGGTAATGGTCATGCAATCGCCATTGAGCAAACCAGCCGCAAGCAGCACCTTCATCACTTGCGGGATGCCGCCGG
The DNA here is from genome assembly GCF_004022565.1 of Pollutimonas thiosulfatoxidans. Classification (NCBI taxonomy): domain Bacteria; kingdom Pseudomonadati; phylum Pseudomonadota; class Betaproteobacteria; order Burkholderiales; family Alcaligenaceae; genus Pollutimonas; species Pollutimonas thiosulfatoxidans. The sequence goes on along the minus strand of NZ_CP022987.1, from coordinate 3,411,203 downwards.
CCTGGTGCAGGTCGACCGCCAGATAATGCCCGCTGGGCTTCAGGTCGCAAATAACCGGAACACGCTGGCGCACGCGCTCGAAGTCGTCGATGGTCCACTCGACGCCTGCTGCATGGGCAATCGCCAGGATGTGCAGCACGGCGTTGGTCGAACCACCCGTGGCCATCACGACGCTGACTGCGTTCTCGATGGATGCGCGCGTGACGATGTCGCGCGGCTTGAGATCGAGCTCGATAGCCTTCAACAAGACCCGCGCCGACTCGGCCGCAGAGGCGGTTTTCTCGTCGTGCACGTTGGCCATGGTGGACGAATACGGCAGGCTCATGCCCAGTGCCTCGAAGGCGGAGCTCATGGTGTTGGCCGTGTACATGCCGCCGCAAGAGCCCGGCCCCGGTATGGCGTGCAATTCGATTTGCCGCAGTTCCTGATCGCTCATGCGGCCGGCGGCGTTCTCGCCCACGGCCTCAAACACGCTGACGATATTGAGGTCTTTGTTGTGCAGGCGGCCAGGAAGTATGGTGCCGCCATAGACGTAAATGGATGGCACATTGGCGCGCAGCATGCCCATCATGCCGCCTGGCATGTTCTTGTCGCAGCCGCCGATAACTACGACGCCGTCCATCCACTGGCCCTGCACGCAGGTTTCGACGCAATCGGCGATAACCTCGCGGGAGACCAGCGAGTACTTCATGCCTTCCGTGCCCATGGCCATGCCGTCGGAAATCGTTGGCGTACCAAATACCTGCGCATTGCCGCCTGACTCTTCGATTGCCGCAATGGCGGCGTCAGCCAGCTTCTGCAGACCGCTGTTACAGGGGGTGATGGTGCTATGCCCGTTGGCAACGCCCACCATGGGCTTGTTGAAATCTTCTTCCTTGTAACCGAGCGCGTAGTACATGGACCGGTTCGGTGCGCGGGCTGGACCCTGTGTAATGTTGGCGGATCGCAGGGGTTTGGTTTTGCTCATGTTGTTCCTTTCAGCTTTCAAGGGAGGCGGCCAGCGACGGGAAGGCTCGGTCGCCAAGCATTTTATAGAGTTTACCCCCGCCCGGCGCGAACGTCTTGATGACCCTGCAGACGCTACAGGCACCGACGCGGCGACAATTGTGCACTAGGGATAGAATGCAAAAATCGCTCAAGCTACAGGAAGCCGCATGTCACAGCTCACCCCCACCGTCTTCATTACCGGCGCCAGTCGCGGGATAGGCGCGGCCACCGCAGTTGCCGCTGCGCGACTGGGGTTCAATGTTGCTGTCAATTACAGGCAGGACCAGGCCGCCGCTCTCGAGGTGGTCAAAGCCATTCAGGCGGAAGGCCGCAAGGCTATCGCGCTGCAAGGCGATGTCGGCAAGCCCGCCGACATCGCTCCGATGTTCGAGCAGGCCGAGCGAGTGCTGGGCCCTCTGACTGCACTGGTAAACAACACCGGCATTACCGGTCCCATAGGACCTTTCTCGCAGACAACGGACGCCACCATAGAGCAAGTCTTCCAGGTGAATGTTTTTGGCACCATGCAGTGCACCCGCATGGCCCTGGCCTGCTTCGCCCGTAGCGGCCAACCCGGAGTCATCGTGAACGTATCGTCGGTGGCGGCGCGCACTGGCAGCCCGGGCGAGTACGTGCACTATGCAGCCAGCAAGGCGGCCATAGACGCCTTTACGATAGGCATGGCGCGCGAAGTCGCCGCAAGCGGCACCCGAATACTGGGCGTCGCGCCCGGCTCCACCTTGACGGAAATCCATGCCACGGCCGGTGAGCCGGGTCGGCCCGAACGCGTGGCGCCCAAGATCCCCATGGGGCGGCTGGCCCACCCTGAAGAAGTCGCCGCCACGATAGTGTGGGCGCTGTCCCCGGCCGCCTCATACGTTACCGGGACGGTCATCCAATGCGCGGGAGGCCTGTGACGCATGGTCGCTGAAGCCATAACAGTCTGCCCGTCGACAGCGCTCGTGGACGGGGGGCTGGCGCATAAGCTGGACGTGCTCCATGCCGGCGAGCCGGCCACCGCTTTCTTTATCCGCTATCGGGGCAAGGTGCACGGCTACCTGAATCGTTGTCCACACATGGGTGCGGAGCTCGACTGGGAAAACAGCGTGTTTACGCGTGCCGGAGACCAATTGATGTGCGCGCGCCACGGTGCCACCTTTGTCCCGGATACCGGGGTATGCACCGGCGGCCCATGCCAGCCGAGCAAACTGGTGGCGCTGCAGGTATCGGAATCCGCGGCCGGCGACGTACTGTGGTGGCCGGGCGGCAAGACTGCTCCAGCCTGACGCCATACGGATGCAAACTTTCGATAAAAACAGGTAGCGCCTTCTGAGCGCCCAAGCAATCTTCTGGGAGACTTTGTGAATCAAAAAGCAGCAGGCAGTATGGAACCCACCGCCCTACGCCAGGACATCCGGCAGTTGGGCAAGACCCTGGGCGATGTCATTCGAGAATGCGAAGGCAAGGCAATTTACGATGTCATCGAGAAGTTGCGCCGGGCAGCCGTGAAGTTTCGCCGGGAAGGCAATATTCGTGACAGCCAGATCCTGGAGCGCCAGATCGCACGCTTGGCCGATGCCGAGGCCAATTCGGTAGCGCGCGCGTTCAGCTACTTCCTGCACCTGTCCAATATTGCCGAGGACAGGGACCAGAACCGGCGGCAGCGTCAACACGAATTGCAGGCCGAGCTGCCCATGCGCGGCAGTCTGCAGCACGCGCTGGACTTGCTGCAGCAAAACGGCGTGGGCCGCCGGAAGGTGTTGCGCTACCTTGAACAAGCCTGCATCGTGCCGGTACTGACAGCGCACCCCACCGAAGTCCAGCGCAAAAGCACCCTGGACCTGCACCGGGAAATCGCCCGCCAACTGAATCAAAGCGACGCCACACTTACGCCATCCGAACAACGCTTGCTCGAGCAACGCCTGACGGGTCTGGTTGCGACCCTGTGGCAGACGCGTATGCTGCGCCGGCAAAAGCTGACGGTGCTGGACGAGATCGACAACGCGCTAAGCTACTACACCAGCACCTTCCTGACCGCCATTCCGCGTCTGTACCAGGATCTTGCCATGCGGCTGCATGCACCGGGACGCACGCTGTTCGATGTCTCGACACGACCGTTGCCCGCCTTCCTGCGCATGGGAAGTTGGATAGGCGGCGACCGCGACGGCAACCCCAACGTGGACGCCGCCACGCTCGAGCAGGCGCTGTTGCGCCAATCTACCCACGTGTTGCGTCATTACCTGCAGGAAGTCAAAGACCTGGGTACCGAGATATCGCTGTCCCGTACCCTGGGTAGCGCCAGCCCGGAGCTGCTGGCCCTGTCCATGGTCAGCGAAGACAGCTCGGCGCACCGCGTCGACGAGCCCTACCGGCGCGCCTTCATTCATTTGTATGCCCGGCTGGCGGCCACCGCACGCAAGCTGACAGGCAGGCAGTTGGCCCTGCGCCCTACTTACGACGCCCCCGCCTACGGCAGCCCGGATGCCTTTCAGCAAGACCTGCAAACCATTGCCGATTCGCTGGATCAGCATCATGGCAGCCTGATCGCCCAGTTGCGCCTGTCTGGCCTGGTGCAAGCGGTAAGCATTTTTGGCTTTCACCTGGCCACCGTCGATCTCCGCCAGAGCTCTGACGTACACGAACGTGTGCTGACCGAATTGTTCAAGGCGGCAGGCGTTCGCTTCAAGGGCAAGGCAGTTGATTATGGCCGCTTGTCCGAAGACGAGCGCGTCGCCTTGCTGCGCGAGGAAATTCAACAGGTTCGTCCGCTGGTTTCACCATGGATGAGCTACTCGGCCGAAACCCAGAAGGAACTTGCCATCCTGCGGATGGCCGCGAACTGCCGCGCAAAATACGGCTCGGCTGCCATCCAGCAAGTCATCGTCTCGCACACGGAAACGCTTAGCGATCTGCTGGAAGTGCTGGTGCTGCAGCAAGAGACCGGCCTGATAAGCCCGCCGGGACCGTCGGAGGGGAGCAGCCGGCCAGCCGACGGCCTGATGGTCGTGCCCTTGTTCGAGACCATACCTGACCTGGAACAGGGCTCGGCCATCATGGAGCAATGGCTGGGCTTGCCCGAAGTGGCCGCAAGGGTACGCCATGCGCAAGACGGCATACAGGAAGTGATGCTGGGTTACTCCGACAGCAACAAGGACGGCGGCTATCTGACCTCCAACTGGGCCTTGTATTGCGCCGAGCGCGAGCTGGTACAGGTTTTCAAAAAGAGCAAGGCCAGGCTGCGTTTGTTCCATGGCCGCGGCGGTTCGGTGGCACGCGGCGGCGGCTCGAGCTTTGATGCCATCCTGGCGCAGCCGCCCGGGACAGTCAACGGCCAAATCCGCCTTACAGAACAAGGCGAAGTCATACAGGGCAAGTACAAAGATGCGGAAGTCGGTCGCTGGCACCTGGAAAACTTCGTGGCCGCCACCCTCGAAAGCAGCCTGGCGGCCAATGCTGCGCAATCCCAGTCGGAAGACGACAACATGGCCCATTACGGCGCGGCCATGGATTTCATGTCCGGTGTCGCTCAGGAAAGCTATCGGGACCTGGTCTACGGCACAGCCGGTTTCAATGATTACTTCTTCGCTTCCACACCCATACTCGAGATCGCGGGACTGAACATCGGTTCTCGTCCTGCAGCACGCAAGGCCAGCCAGAAGATCGAAGACCTCAGGGCGATTCCGTGGGGATTTTCCTGGGCGCAATGCCGCCTGATGCTGACCGGCTGGTACGGCGTGGGTACCGCTATGCGCACCTACGTGGACCAGGGTTGCGAGGGAGCGCCGGCAACGCCGGATCAGCGCCTGCACCAGTTGTGCCAGATGGCGGAAGCCTGGCCGTTCTTCCGCATCCTGCTATCCAATATGGAGCAAGTATTGGCCAAGACCGACCTGGGCATTGCCCGTCGCTACGCCAGCCTGGTACCGAACAAGAAGCTGCGGGAAGAGGTGTTTGGTCGAATTCAGGCAGAGTTCGAACTTACCGTGGCGATGTTCCGGCAGGTAAGCGGCCACGAATTGTTGGCGCGCGATCCCTTGCTGGGGGCGGCCCTGAGCGAACGTTTTGCCTACATCGACCCGCTGAATCATCTGCAAGTTGAGCTGTTGCGCCGCCATCGTCTTGCACACAAAAAGGCCGGCAAGGCCGGCGATGAAGAAAGCCGCATCCAGCGCGCCATACACATGACGATCAATGGCATAGCGGCCGGATTGCGCAACTCGGGATAAACGGACCGGCCACGCTGACGCATCGGTCAGCGTGGCCCATCGTCACCCGTCAGACCATGGTTTCGCCTTCCTTGCTGGCAGCGCGCATGTCGCGCACCAGGGCCACAATGAGTACGAGCAGTACGGCGGCCGATAGCACCGGCCAAACCAGGATATAGAAAGTAAGCCAAATACTGGACATATGCAGTTCTCCTTAAGTGCGGGCGGTTGCAACGCCGCCTACAGGTATCGCGACGGACTCCTTGCCGGCGACAGGCTCCTGGTGGAACGAGGTAACACGCTCCGCCAGCAGATCGAAATCAAAGCGCTCTTTATTGCGCCAACTCATGGCCACACATACCGCCGCACTGACCCCATAGGCAGTCAGCGAGCTAAGCAATACGGTGTAATCGCGCAGGAAGCCCACAGCGAAGGGCATGCCCCCAATGGCGACGGCCAGGCCCATTGTGATGGCAGCCTTACGATTGAAGAAGGCGAACGTCATCAGCCCGATCACCACCCCTGCACCCACGGAGGCGCTAAGCTCGAAAAACACAGCCACGATGCCTTCCAGCGGCAGCAACTCGAAGCGTGCGACCGTAAACGCGGTCACCGCCGCGGCAACTGCCATCGTAAATGCCTTGTTGCTCACCTTGTCCCAGTAGAAGCTGATGATGACCGGGAAGACAATGGCGCCCCATAACGCTCCCACGAAGACCAGCATCACCAGAATATCCAGCCGCAAGGTGGCAAAGATTACGCCCATCATGGTGGCGACGATCATCGTTACGCGGCCCCACCACAGCATGCGTCGGGGGTTGGGCTTGCCTCGTGCCAGATTCTTGCCGTAGATGTCCGTCATCACGATGGCCGACAGCGCGGAAAGGTCAGAGTCCGCAGTCGATGACAAGGAGCCGACCACCAGTATGAAGAACAGCGCAATGCCAAAGGGCGGCAGGTATTGCAAGGCCATTTGCGGGATGATGTTGTTCATATTGCCGTCGACCGGTTGCAGCCCGGTGAATAGCGCCAGCAAGCCCAACATACCCAGACCAATCACCACGGCACCATAGCCAATGGTGGCGGTGATGAAGGTAGGCTTGATCAGGTCTTCGCGAACGGCAAAGAGGCGCTGCGCAATCGTCTGGTTGCCAATGGCGTAGGCCAGCACCGCCACGAAGTAAGGCGCGCCCTGCTCCAGTATGGCGGTCATCGAGAAGAAATTAAGCTGCTCGCTGCTCAGGTTGGACATATTGGCCACCAACATGTCCGTGCCCCCGGCGTTAAAGAAAATCAAGGGAATAATCACCACCGCCGCGAGTATCATCGCGATCAGTTGCGCGAAATCGGTCATGACCGACGCGCGAAATCCCGACCAAAGCGTGTAAGACAAAACCCCTAGTCCGGCAATCAGTACGCCCTGGATGAAGCTTAGCGGGCTTAGCACCGATACCAGCGCGCCGGCTGCCGTAAAGTTGACCATCAGGCTGATGCAGCTGCCTATCAGGTTGGACACCGCCATAATCATCTGGCTGGAGGTGCCGTGTCTGGCCTTGATGACTTCGGCCAGGGTATGCGCTTTGGGGGCCAGCTTGCGAAAGCGTCTACCGAACGGGTAGATAAAGAAAATCATCAAGGCGCCCCAGAAGCCGTAATGTATCGGCCCGGAAAGCCCATATCGATAGCCTGAGGTTGCACTGGCATAGAAGGATGCCGCCCATATCCAGGTGGCAATCATGCTGGCCGCCGCCAGTCCAAATCCCACGGCGTTGTTCGAGACCATATAGCCGTCGACGTTTTCTCGCTTCTTGCCGATCAATAAAGACAGCAGAAACGTCGCGCCGTAGAAGCCGATAAGCAGCACCAGCGCCATAGGCATCGACAATTGAAAAAAATCAGCGTTTTCCATCCTTTTTTGTCCTTGTATTTCCGCCGAAACGCGCACGCTACGCCCGGGCCATGCCCGGGCACAAAAGCGCCCCGGTTTACCCAGACAAGTTCACAAGACAGGCGTCTCGTTTCAGCGTACACAGGCAACGACTGCGCCCCTGGACAGGGGTAAGCGGGTAAGCCTGCGAAGCTTCGGTGTCGGCTACGTGTAGCCAACCTGATTGTTCCGCGACCCTAAGGGGTCGGGCATGGTGTTTCGGCTAAAAAGCCGGGCCACTGCGTAGCGGCCTTGTGACGGGGGAAACTCCCCCAAAGGAGGGTATTGTATGCTGATATGGTGCCTGAAGTCCAACCAGCCGCCGGGGCGGGCGGGCGGCCCACCCCGGTAAATACTAGGAATTGGGCGAAGTTGCTACTGCATTGCAGTCTTTTACCAGAACATTGCTGACTGTAGCGTTCTGGCCAGTGATCGTCTGGGTGTTGTCCTGGGTCAGCATTTTGCCGTGGGCCTCATGCACATTCCCATGGTTGAATTTATCGGTTGTCCAGGTGTAGCCGTTGCCACGGAAGGTATTACCCACCATGTCGGCATTGCTGGTCGTAGCCCGCGTCAGGTCCACAGCCTGATTGTTATAAATGACCTTGGCGGCCAAGGCTTCGTAGCCCTGGAAGGTATATTGCACCGTCACGGGTTGGTTGCTGGTTCCGCAGGTGTACTCCACGGTTTTCTGCGACAATTCCTGAGCGTCTTTAGGAGCCGTGCATGCCGCCAGGCCGACACACATCACGACACCCGCTATTGCTGTTAGTTTACGTTTCATGGAAAGTCCTTTTAGGTTCCAGGCCTAGGCCTGCTCTCAATTTTTTATACCACCGAGCCACAAGGCGGCCTGTAAGCAGCCGTGTCGAATTGAAAATGGAAAGCCATGTCTGAACAGGCGTTTGCCCCGCCGCCGCTGGCCCGGCCCGCGCTTGCCAAGGCGGTGCGCGTTGCGGCCGGCGCCTATGTGCTGTTGTGGCTTTTTCTGGCGATCAACCCGCACGACCGTCCGGCATGGGTGCTCGAAAACGCTTTGGTGATCGGGCTCTTCGGCTTGCTCTGGGCAGTTCGCCGACAGTTCCGGTTTTCGGATGCATCGCTGTTGCTAATCTTGTTTTTCCTGGCGCTGCACACCCTCGGGTCGCACTACACCTATTCGGAAGTCCCCTACAACGCCTGGTGGGAAGCACTTACCGGTCACACATTCAATAGCATGTTCGGCTGGGAACGTAACCACTACGATAGGCTGGTCCATTTTTCCTATGGACTCTTGCTGTTCTACCCGATAAGGGAGTTCTTCCTGCGCGTCGTCGAGGTCCGCGGCTTCTGGGCGTATGTTCTGCCGCTGGATGTCGCACTCAGTACGTCAGCGCTTTACGAGTTGATCGAATGGGGCGCGGCCATGCTGTTTGGGGGCGACCTGGGCATGCAATACCTGGGCACCCAGGGCGACATCTGGGATGCCCACAAAGACATGGCCTTGGCCGGCCTCGGGGCGCTGCTGGCCATGTTGATCACCATCGCGGTCAACCGACGCCTACGGCGCGATGTGGCCTGGGAGTGGGCACAGAATCTCAAACGACCGCCAGGAGCGGCCGCCGAGTAGCGGTCAGGGCTGGCGGCTGCCTTCCACCACTACGTAAGACGGCCTGCCCGTGCGCGCCCAGTCGATCAGGTTTTGGGCGGCTTTTCGGCGCAGCTCTTTCTCGGCCGTCTGCGAATAGAAAGCGGCATGAGGCGAGACCAGCACCCGGGGATGCTGGACAATGCGCGAGCTGAAGTCGGGCGGCTCGACAGGCAGCACATCAAGCCCAGCCCCTGCGACCCGACCGTCGTCCAGGGCCTGAACCAGGGCGTCGACATCGACGACCGGCCCGCGAGCGGTATTGACCAGCACACTGCCCTGCTTCATCAAGCCCAGCATGCGCGCATCGACTATGCCACGCGTTTGGGCAGTTAGCGGCACATGCAGGGATATCGCGTCACTGCGCTCAAACAAAGTTGGCATATCGACGCGCTGCACGTAGGCGGGAAAATCGCCATCAATAATGTGCGGGTCGCAAGCGATGACATCCTTGAAACTATTGCGGGCAATATGCGCCATGCGCTTGCCGATGCGGCCCAGTCCCAGAATACCCAGCGTCATGTCGGACACCCGCTGCAGCGGCCCTGACGAGGTGAAGTGCCAGGTGCCTGCCTTGATGTCCCTGTCGTAGAAGGTGATATGGCGCAATAGATCGAGCATCATGGCGAACGCGTGCGTAGCCACCTCGCCCACGCCGTAGTCGGGCGAATTGGCCACCCACACGCCGTGCGTGCCTGCATCGGCGACGTCTATGGTGTCGTATCCGGCGCCATAGCGGCTGGCGATGCGGATCTCGGGCCTGGCGGCAAACACCTTGGCATTGACCGGCGCGTACTGCACCAGCAAGCCCTGGCAGCCGGCGGACGCCTCGATAACGTCGTCCTCAGTGCGGCACTGGGCCGTAACGACTTCGATGCCGGCATCGCGATACAAAGCGAGCTCCAGCTCGAGATCAGGGAAATCGTAATCAGTGATCAACACCTTCATGCAAACGTATCCTTGTGATTATTTTTTGAACAGACTTACATTGTGGGGCCCAGCACCCACGGGGCGAACTCGTCTTCGCCGAACCCGTGAAGTTCGCTTTGGCTGCGCTCGCCGGACGCGATTTCAATAATGCGCCGGAAGATCTCTTCGCCAACCTGCTGCACCGACTTTCCGCCATCCAGGATGTCGCCACAGTTGATGTCCATGTCTTCGCTCATCCGGTGGTACATCAGCGAATTGGTTGCCAGTTTGAGCGATGGCGTGGGCTTGCAGCCGTAGACCGAACCCCGTCCGGTAGTGAAGCAAATGACGTTGGCGCCGCCTGCCACTTGTCCGGTGGCGGAAACGGGGTCGTAACCCGGGGTATCCATGAACACCAGCCCTGATTCGTTCACGGGCTGGGCATACTCGACCACATCGGCCAGGTTGCTGGCGCCAGCCTTGGCCACGGCGCCCAACGATTTTTCCAGGATGGTGGTCAGGCCCCCGGCCTTGTTGCCGGGAGAGGGGTTGTTGTTCATTTCGCCGCCCAGGCGCTGGGTATATGCTTCCCACCAATGGATGCGCTCGATCAGCTTTTCACCTACCTCGCGCGACACAGCGCGACGCGTCAACAGGTGTTCGGCCCCGTAGATCTCGGGTGTCTCGCTAAGGATGGCCGTACCGCCATGTTGAACCAGCAAATCCATGGCGGCGCCCAACGCGGGGTTAGCGGTTATGCCGGAGTAGCCGTCGGACCCACCGCATTGCAGGCCTACGGTGATATGACTGACGGGTACGGGCTGGCGGCTTACCTGGTTGGCTTGCGGCAGCAGGCTGCGCACTAGTTCGATGCCGTGCTCTATGGTCTTGCGGGTGCCGCCCATGTCCTGGATGGTCATGGTGCGCAGCCGGTCGGATTCCTGCAGGCCTTCCGCGCCCAGCAATGCAGAAATCTGATTCGACTCGCAGCCCAGCCCGATGAACACGACGGCGGCAAAATTGGGGTGCCGGATATACCCCGCAATGACACGCCGAAGCAGATCTATGCCTTCACCTTGCGATGCCATGCCGCAGCCGGTTTTGTGGGTGATGGACACTACGCCGTCGACGTTAGGGAAGTCGGCCAGCGCATCGCCGCGGAAGGCGTCCGAAATCTGGCGACAGACCGTTGCCGAGCAGTTGACACTGCTGATGACGCCTATGTAATTGCGGGTGGCAACCCGGCCATCGGGGCGCACGATGCCATTGAAGACCAATGCCTCGGCCGGCGGCTCTTGGAGTCTGGCGTCGGCACAGAAAGCGTAATCGCGCTCAAATTCGTGCATGGCCAAGTTATGCAGGTGCACATGACGGCCGGCGCCGATATCTTTGGTGGCAAAGCCAATAATCTGGTTGTAGCGCCGCACTGCCTCGCCAAGGGCGATGTCGCGCGCCGCCATCTTGTGCCCCGCCGGCACCGCCTCGGATGAGGTTAAAGATTCGGCCGGTATGACAGTACCGGGCTTGATGTCGCGGGTGGCGATCAGAACGTTGTCGTCCTGCCCCAGCCGTATGGCCAAGGGGGCCAGATCGGAACGGGTCACAGTACTGATCGGCACCAAGGTTTCGTGCACCACGCTGTCTCCTGCAAGAGGTTCGAAAGGATCAAGTATAGAGATTTAAACAGGTAAAGTGGTAATACCAAATGCTTGACACGCCGTAGTCGATGTGAAATTCTTGAGCCGCAGAACCGCCGTATACCAATAACACGTGACCACCATCCTGAGGACGACAACATGAAGCTCAAATCGCTGCTTAACGTCACCGCTGTCACTGTAGCCATACTTGCTTCGGGAACGGCATCTGCCGCCTGGCCCGAGCGCCCCATTACTCTGATTGTGCCGTGGGCGGCCGGTGGCGGTACCGATGCTACTGCCCGCATCGTCGGCTCGCTGTTGGAGAAGGAACTGGGCAACCCGGTCAATGTCGTGAACCGCGTGGGCGGCAACGGCGTCGTGGGGCACCAGGCCATTGCCAGCGCCAAACCCGATGGCTACACCCTGGGCATGCTTACCGTGGAAATTTCCATGATGCACCACCAGGGCCTTACCGAACTCACGCCCAAGGACTACACCGCCCTGGCCCTAATGAACGTCGGTCCTGCAGCGGTCACCGTCAGCGAATCCTCGCCCTACCAAAACATGGACCAACTGTTGTCAGCCATCAAGGCCGACCCCGGCAAGCTCAAGGCTTCGGGCACGGGCCAAGGCGGCATCTGGCACATCGCACTGGCGGGCATGCTGAAAAGCCTGAATATAGACATCAATGCCGTGCCGTGGGTCCCTTCCAACGGCGCAGCGCCAGCCATGCTCGAACTGGTCGCCGGCGGTGTGGACATTGTTCCGGCGGCACTGCCCGAGGCCCGCGCCATGATAGACGCCGGCAAGGCCCGACCCTTGGTGGTCATGGCCAAAGAGCCCGCAGCCCTATATCCAAAAGTGCCTACCTTGAAGTCGGCAACCGGCAGCGACTGGACCACAGGGGTATGGCGCGGCATTGCCGGCCCCAAGGGTCTGCCTGATGATGTCAGTGCGAAGCTTGAAGCAGCGCTCGAGAAGATCAACAAGAGCGACGAATACAAGCAGTTCATGGACAAGCGCGGCTTTGGCATCGCCTACGCCGATGGCGCCGGCTTTGCCAAGTTCATGGATGAAGGCGATGCCAATATGGGCGAAACCATGCGTGCACTGGGCCTGGCCAAGTAAACCCACCACCCCGTGAGCCGGCTGTCAGCCGGCTCACCATGGAGAGGCATCATGAAAATCAGCGACCTGCTGGCCGGGCTGATCGTGGGCGTTCTGGGCTTGGGCATGATCGCCTATGCGCTGACACTGCCGCTTATGCCGGGGCAAAACGTCGGGCCAGGCATGTTTCCGACGCTGATCGGCTCGGGCTTCGTCATTTGTGCAGTACTACTGGTGGCGCGCCATGTAAAAAACATGCCGCGTGATCCTTGGTTACGGCTGGATCCGGCACTACGCAACGGCCGCATCCTGACCGGATTTCTATTCATCCCCCTGACCCTGCTGCTATATATCGCTTTCTCGGAAAGCCTGGGGTTCCTGGTCTGTGCCTTCGTCTTCCTGCTGGCCTTGTTTCTGGTGTTTCGAGCCAAACTCAAGCTGGCCGTGCTGGTCGCCCTCATCGGGTCTCTGCTCATCCACTTTCTGTTCTACAGCTTGCTGGAGGTTCCGTTGCCTTGGGGTGTACTTGAATCCGTGGCGTGGTAAACGAAGGAAGCCCTCATGATAGACACCCTCGCCGCTGCATTCGAGCAGGTTTTTCAGCTGAACGTCATGCTGGTGGTGCTGTCCTCGGCCGCTTACGGCTTGTTTGTCGGAGCGATACCGGGGCTTAGCGCCACCATGGCTGTCGCACTCTTGGTGCCCGTCACCTTTTTTATGCAGCCGATACCCGCCATTGCCGCCATGGTGACAGCCACTGCGATGGCCATCTTCTCCGGCGACGTTCCCGGCTGCCTGTTGCGCATACCCGGCACACCGGCCTCGGCAGCCTATGCCGACGAAGCTCACCTGCTGACCAAAAAAGGCAAGGCCGAACTTGCCCTGGGCGGCGGCCTGGTGTGTTCGTGCATAGGCGGATTGTTCGGCACCGCTGTACTGATTATCGGTGCCCCCGCCCTTGCGGAATTGGCGCTGCGATTCTCATCGTACGAATACTTCTGGCTGGTGTTGCTGGGCCTGACCTGTGCGATCTTCATCGCTTCGGCCGACCCCCTGAAGGGTTTCGTATCGCTCTTCCTTGGCCTGGCCATAACAAGCGTCGGCATGGGCAACCCCACTGGGTATCCCCGCTTCACCTTCGGCAGCGACAATCTATTGGGCGGCCTCTCGTTAATACCCATCATGGTCGGCATGTTCGCCGTTTCCGAAGTCCTGCGCTACGCCATCGCGTCAGCCAAACCCATGCAAGCGGTGGACAGCGCCATAACCAGTGTATTTGGCGGCGTTTGGAAGCTGCTTGTCAAATACCCGAAGTCAGTACTGCGGGGCAGCGTGCTGGGCACCATCGTGGGTGCACTCCCCGGGGCAGGGGCGGATATTGCCGCGTATATGTCGTATGCCGTCAGCAAGAAGTTTTCCAGAGAACCCGAAAAATTCGGTACCGGCCACCCCGAAGGCATCGTCGAGGCCAGTGCCGCGAATAATGGTTCGTTGGCGGGCGCATGGATACCCGCACTGGTTTTCGGTATACCGGGCGATTCCATTACAGCCATCGTGATCGGCGTGTTGTACATGAAAGACCTGAACCCGGGTCCCATGATCTTCATCAACAACGCAGTGTCGATGTATTCGATTTTTATCGTCTTCATCGTGGCCAACCTGCTGATGCTGCCCTTGGGCTACGCGCTGATCAAGCTTGCCAAGCATATACTGCGCACCCCCCGCCAATTGCTCATGCCACTTATCCTGGTGTTCTGCATCGTCGGCTCATACGCCATCAACAACAGCATCTTCGACGTCGGGGTCATGCTTGCCTTCGGCGTGTTGGCATATCTGATGGAAGAGAACGGCTTTCCTATCGCTCCGACCATACTGGGCGTGGTGCTGGGCACCATGCTGGAAGAGAACTACATCAGCTCGGTCATCAAATCGGATGGCAATATTATTGCGTTCTTCGAGCGCCCTATTGCCGGAACACTCGGTGTCGTCACGATACTGATATGGACCGCCCCGCTGCTGCTGCGCTACCTGCGCAAGCGGAAAAGCACGGCCGGCTGAATGAACAACCCCAACCATTGCACCATCACGCATCAGGAGTAACCATGGCAGCACGCAATCATTACGACTTTTCGGGCCGCCACGCGGTCGTTACCGGCGGGGCTGCAGGCATCGGCCTGGCGATCGCCACCCGACTGCAACAAGGCGGCGCGCGCGTCACCTTGTGGGACCGCGACCCGGGCGCCCTGCAGCAGGCTGCCAAAGCCCTGGATAAAGAGCTGCTGCATACGCAACAAGTCGATATTTCGGATGAAGACGCCGTCAACGCCGCTGCCGACAGCACGATGGAAACAGGCGGCAAGATAGACATCCTGGTGACCAGCGCCGGCATCACCGGCCCGAATGTCTCCGTCTGCGACTACCCGGTGGCTGCCTGGGACCAGGTCATGAACGTGAATTTGCGTGGGCCATTCCTGTGCTGCCGCACGATCGCTCCGCGCATGCAAAAGCATGGGTATGGACGCATCGTTAATATTGCGTCGATCGCGGGCAAGGAAGGCAATCCCAATGCCTCGGCTTATAGTGCGTCCAAGGCGGGCGTGATTGCGCTGACCAAATCGCTGGGCAAGGAGCTCGCGCAAACCGGTATCACCGTAAACTGTGTGACGCCGGCTGCCGTGCGCACCGGCATATTTGCTCAGATGACACAGGAACATATCGACTACATGCTGTCCAAGATACCCATGAACCGATTCGGTACTACCGAAGAAATCGCCGCGCTGGTGGCCTGGCTGTGCTCCGAAGAATGCTCTTTTTCCACTGGCGCCGTGTTCGACGTTTCCGGTGGAAGGGCCACGTACTGATGGCCACACCACGCTACGACGCCGATGCGCTGCGCGACTATGCCGACCAGTTGCTGCAGGCCGCCGGCATGGAGTCCGACAAGGCTGCGACGGTTGCCGACATACTGGTCGAGGGAGACCTGCTGGGCCATGACACGCATGGCCTGGCATTGCTGGCTCCGTATATTGCACAGATCGAAAATCATGGCATGACCGTCAGCGGCTCGCCGCAGGTGTTATCCGACAGAGGTGCAGCCTTGCTATGGGACGGTCGCCGGCTGCCGGGCCCCTGGCTGGTCCGGCACGGCATCGAAACCCTCGCGCCACGCGCACGACAGTACGGCACTGCCAGCCTGGTCATCCAGCGCAGCCATCACATTGCCTGCCTGGCCGCCTACCTCTTGCAAGCCACGGACAGCGGCCTGCTGATCACCCTGGCCAGCTCCGATCCCGCGTCTGCCAGCGTCGCGCCGCATGGCGGCACCAAGGCCGTGTTCACGCCCAACCCGGTGGCCATGGGCATACCTACTTCCACCACCCCTTTCCTCGTCGACATCTCCGCGTCCATCGTCACCAACGGCATGAGCACCAGGCTGGACAAGGCCGGCCGCCAGTTCGACCATGAATGCCTGTACGACGCCCAGGGCAATCCCACCGCCGACCCACGCGTGCTGTCTGCAGATCCACCTGGAACCGTCATGCCGCTGGGCGGGCCGCGATCGGGCCACAAGGGCTACGGCCTGGCCCTGATGGTGGAAGCGATGACCGCGGGGCTGGCTGGCTACGGTCGAGCAGACCCGCCCGAGGGCTGGGGCGCCACGGTTTTCCTTGGCCTGCATGATCCAGCCGCATTCGGAGGCACCGACGCGTTTGCCCGGCAAATGGACCACATCGGCGACGCCTGCCGCAGCAGCCCACCGCGACCCGGTGGCGATCCCGTGCGCCTGCCCGGCGATCGCGGCCTGGCCTTGCGGCAAGAGCAACTTGGCAAGGGCGTGGCGCTGCATCCCACCATACCCGAGGCGCTTGCCGCTTGCGGTAAGCGCTATGGTGTCGGCTTTCCGCCCGCGCGCTAAAGCATGCCCATCAAGATCATCGAGCCGCAACGCCTGTATCGACAGATCAGTGAACAATTGCGCAAACTGATCCTCGCGGGCGAGTTCCCCGCAGGATCGCGGCTGCCTGCCGAGCGGGAACTTGCCGTCCAGTTAGGGGTCAGCCGGCCTTCTCTGCGGGAGGCGCTGATCGCCCTGGAAGTGCAAGGCTATATCGAAGTGCACATGGGGTCCGGCATCTACGTGTGCGATCCCCCTGCCCGCCCCCGCAAGAAATATGATCTCTCCCACGAGGAAGGTCCGCTTGAGGTCGTGCGCGCTCGCGCGTTACTGGAGGGTGAGGTCGCCGCCATGGCGGCCCGCGTGGGCACCCGCGCCCACTTCAACGCCATCGCGGAAGCCATCGACATCATGGAGGTCGAGGCGCAATCGGGTATTGTTCCCCTTGAGGCCGACCAGTTGTTCCATGTGCGCATTGCGGAAGCCACGGGAAACAGTGTGCTGATCGGCGTGGTCAAGCAGCTTTTCGAGTTTCGCATGGGCCCGCTGTTTGATCATTTGCATCGCCATTTTGAGTCAGCCGATATATGGTTGCAGGCAGTCGCCGAGCATCGCGACATTCTCAAGGCACTGCGGTCGCGCAACCCGGATCTGGCTCGCGAAGCCATGCAGCAGCACATGGGCGTGGCCTTCAAGCGGCTGACTTCCAGCCTGATCGCCCGCAAACCGCGTGCGGCTGCAGCCCGGGATCGCAAGCCAGGCAAAAAACCATTAACAACAAAGGACGGACAGTAATGAGTACACAGCAATACGCTTTAGTCACAGGTGCGGGATCAGGGATCGGGAAGAACATCGCGCTGGCTCTGGTGGAAAAGGGCTACGCCGTGGCGCTGGTAGGCCGGCGCAGAGAGGCTCTGGAAGCCACAGCGGCTGCGGCTGCGGGCTTGCCCGGCAAGTGCCTGGTGCTGCCTGCCGACGTCAGCGATCCCAATGCCGTTACACACCTGTTTGACGAGATTAAAAATCAATTCGGTCGCCTGGATTTGCTGTTCAACAACGCCGGCATCTTCGCTCGCTCAGCATCGCTGGAGGAACTCAGCTACGACGAATGGAAGGCTGCTGTCGACATCAACCTGACCGGCGCCTTCCTGTGCACACAAGGCGCGTTCCGGCTCATGAAAGACCAGCAGCCGCGCGGCGGCCGCATCATCAATAACGGCTCTATCTCGGCCCATGCGCCCCGGCCCAACGCCGTGTCGTATACCGCCACCAAACACGCCATAACGGGGCTGACAAAAGCCACCTCGCTGGATGGCAGAAAGTATGACATCGCCTGCGGTCAGATCGACATCGGCAACGCGGCCAGCGACATGACGGCAGTCATGAGCAAGGGGGTATTGCAAGCCGACGGCACAACGCGGCCGGAACCCGTGATGGACACATCGCACGTGACGCAGGCCTTGCTGTATATGGCCAGCCTTCCGCTTGATGCCAACGTGCAGTTCATGACGGTCATGGCTACCAAGATGCCTTTCGTGGGGCGTGGGTAGAGCGCTTATGAGGCGATCAGGCGCTCGAAGGCCTGATCGGATCCCATTTGGCCGCCCTTAAGCATGATCTCCACCCCCGCGAGCGCAGCGTTGTCAGCATGCGTGCGGCACAGGGCAATACCGGGCTCGATTTGCCTCAGGTAGCTCAGTCCCCAAACATCCAGGGCCTGCATGGCGTAGCTGGAAGTGTCTCCGCCGGCCACACCAACGCGGCCCACTTCAGACTGCTTCAGCACGCGGGCCAAAAAGTGACCGCAAGCGCGCGCCAGTGTCGCGGGCGCAATCCCGTGCTGTCGTTCGCCTGCTTCGCCGCGGGCCGTGTAGGCTAGAACATGACGTCCTCGACCAAGGCTGTCGCTTATGCGGGCCAGCAACGGCTCCAGTACCGTAAGCTGATTGCTTACCAGCGCATCGACGTCAATGGCGATGCGCTCGTACGAAACCGCCGCGTCGATCTGGCGTGCCGTCACGGGAGACATGCTGCCCGACAACACGAACACAGGGCCGCGCACAGCGGCCGACTCCGCTTGCAAGGCAGCAGCGGCGTTGGGCCTCGCAGCGATGACATCAGGAGTATCCCAGTGCGCCAGTAGCGCTTGGGCCACGCTGCTGGCACCCACCGCCAATACGGGGCCCTGACCGGCCCGCAGCCAGATTTGCCGTCCGATGACGGGAAGATGCGACGCATGACCCACATCGAAGAGCACCCCATCGGGCGCCGCCTCGATACAACTGTCCACCAGCGCGTCCAGTTCGTCTGCGGGCAAGTCGTAATGGGTGTAAGCAACGGACTCCATGCCGGGCAGCCCCTGTTGAGCCAAATGTAGACGCAAATCGGCTTCGCGCATGGGCGTCACGGGATGCCGGCTCATGGTGGGGTGCCTGTCCAGCCGAAAAACCGGCCCGCCGGTCTGGAAAGCGGCAAACAAATGGCCGAAGACGCAATAGCGTCCAAGATTGGGCTGGCCGCCAACGAAAGGCAGGAAGTTCGCCTGCAAGCTATCGCGCAGTATCCCGACAGCCCGCCCTATGCTGCCAATGTCAGGCGAACTATCAAAGGTCGAGCAAACTTTATAGTGGTTAACTGCAGCCCCCAGGCGCGCCATAAAGGCACCGATCGATGTCATCTCCGACTGCTGTTCTGCAGCACTCATCGAGCGAGCGGCTCCGGCAATACCCACGCAATCCAGCGCACCGGCAGAGGCCAGTTGAGCATCGTCGGGCACACGCAAAAAAAGCAAGGCGTTCTGACCAGCGCCCGCCAAGGTAGCCAGCGTATCGGTCGCGCCAGTGAAGTCGTCACCGTAGAACGCCAACCTGGGCCTTGATACTTGCATGCTAGCGAGCGCCGAAAAATTCCAGCGCGCGCCGCAGGGCCGGGGCTTGCGTCGCGAAAACAGGCAAAGCAATACCGTTCTTCGCCGCTTGCCAAGCTTCACGCAAGCTCGCCACGCCGGCTGCTGGTCCATCGGGATGTGCCAAAATGCCCCCGCCCGACATGAAAAGCAAGTCGTCGTGGCCGATGGCGGCGTAGGTCGCCGGTACGGTGCCCGCCCATTGGCCGGACGAAAAGGCGGGCATCACGACGTCATCGATATCTTCGGCAAGAGGCGTCAGGCAGTCACGCGCCGATTCCACAACTTCCTGGTCGGATTGCGAAAATTTGCCTTGCAAGCCATGCACGTGCATATGATCAACACCTGCCAAGCGCCATAAGGTTTGATACGCCTGAAACGACATGCCGAGCAGCGGGTGGCGCGACAAGGCGCCATAACCGTTGCGATGCCCATGCAGCGCCAGCGGTGTACTGCGCCGCAACGACTGGATGGCAGAGTACCCGCATGCATTGAGGCTCGCCATGACGCAACTGCCGCCTTCGCGCTCCACCAGATCGGCGTGCCGACGCATGGCGTCCGTTTCGTCGCTGATATTGAAGGCAACCATGACATGCTTGCCGGTTCGTTGCTCATGGTCGCGTATCACGGCCATGACCGCTGGCACGCGTGCCGCCAACGGTGCATACACGGGGTCGGCGCATATTTCATCGTCTTTAATGAAGTCGACGCCGGCCTCGCACAGTTGCCGCACCAGCGCGGCCGTCTGATCCACATCAAGGCCGACGTTGGGCTTGATAATGGTGCCTATCAAGGCGCCTGCCGCCACCCCCGTGGCTTTGCGGGTGCCCGGGATGCCGAAGGTCGGGATGTCGAAACGCCGTCGATACGCCGTTGACAACTGTAATGACTCCAGACGCATGCCGGTGGCTTCGCCCAGGTCGTACAGATTGCCCGCTACCGTTGACGCCAGCGTCGGCAAATTGGCGCCGATGTTGTCGCTGGGAAACGAGATGCGGATGCGAGCGCGTTGCCATGGCCCCGGGTTGCCCTGCCGAGCAAGCCAGGCGTTGGGCAACGAAGCCTGTTGCGCCTCTTCCAGCAGTTCGACGCTCTCCACCGTAGCTCGCGCCCGTTCCCGCAGCTCATCAGTTTCGCCCTGCACCCGCGTGAAGGTCCCGCAAGATTGTTCACCCGCCATGATGTCGGCCACGCGGGCCGGCTCGAGCGGTGTTTCAATCAAATAGGTGGCTTGGAATCGATCAGCGTTCATGGTGGCATAAAATCTTCAAATGGAGAGGCGGGGCAGCGCGTCTAAAGGCTGCCCAGATCGGGAAACTGGCGCACGGGATCGCTGCCGTCCCAATCAAGCGAAGCGTTGCGGATGAGGTCAAACATTTTGCCCTTGGGGCCAGCGACCTCCGACAGCTCGATAACCGTGCCCGGATGGTATTCAGTATCGAAGTACACGAAACGGCCGCGCTCGCCGACTTCGCCGCTCATGACAGGCCTGAAGCCTTGGCTGATTGCGCGGTGCAGGTCGGCGTCGTAATCTTCGGTCCAGTAGGCCACGTGCTGCAAGCCGGTACGCCCCTGCAGGAGAAAATCCCGATACATGGACGGTACGTCGTTGCGAGTCTGTATCAGCTCGACCTGCACAAAACCGGAGTTGGCCAAAGCCACCGAGTTATGGGGCTCGTATTGCTTGCCTTCGTAATGATAATTGCGGATGGGTACCTGCGGGTTGTAGAACCAGGGACCAACGCCCAGCGTACCGCTCCAGTACGCCATGGCCGCCTCGATATCGTGCACCACATAACCCAATTGGCGAATCTCGCCGAAAAAACGACTCATGTCTGTCCTTGAAAGCAGAAGTGAATTAGCCCAGGAATACGCCGGGCAGCCAAAGCGAGACGGCGGGAACCAGTGTGATCAGCAGCAAAGCCAGCATCAGCGGCACGAGAAACGGAACGGCACCGGCAATGACGCGATGTAGCGGCATCTTGCCCACAATGCTGACCATGTAAAGACTCATTCCTACCGGTGGTGTCAGCAGGCCTATCATCAGATTCAGGACCACCACCACGCCCAGTTGTATGGGGTCAACCCCAGCCGCCAACAACGCAGGCGTGAGGATCGGCGCAAGAATCAGAATGGCAGCGATGGACTCCATGAACATGCCCACTACCAGCAGTAGCCCATTAACGATCAGCAGCAATACGATGGGGTTGGCCGACAACGCCAGCAGAAGATCTGTAGCGATCATCGGCACTTGATCAATGGTCAGTACCCAGGCGAACAAGGCAGCGGCGCCTACAATGAACAACACACTGGCGGTCGAATGCACTGTCTCGCGAGCGGCATCGATTACCGCCCGAACGGTCAGTTGGCGATACACCACAGAACCCAGGAACAATGCATAAAGTACGGTGATCCCTGCGACTTCGGTTGGTCCGAACAAACCGCTGACCAACCCGGCAATCAGGATCAGGGGAGCACATAGCGCCGGTGCTGCGACGAAGGCCTTGCGGGCTATGAGACGGCGGCTGGTTTCGATAGTGTCGCGTGGCAGATTCTGCAGCCGCGCCATGATGGCAATTTGAACCATCAACATGATGGTAATCAGCAAGCCCGGAATTACACCTGCCACCAGCAGCTTGACGGCCGAAATTTCGGCGGCCGACGCAAAGATGATCAAGGGAATGCTGGGTGGAAAAATCGGCCCAATGGTGGCGGACGCCATGGTAATGCCCGCTGCGAACTCATCCCGGTAGCCCTGCTCTCGCATGAGGCGCATCTGTGTGCCACCGAGCGCACCGATGTCGGCCAGTGCCGCACCGGACATCCCCGAGAAGATCAGGCTGGTCAGCACCGAAACCTGCCCCAGGCCGCCGCGTATGCGCCCAACCATCAGGCGCACCAGATCGAACAGATGGCCGGTGATGCCCGATGCATTGAACAAGCTGGCCGCAAAGATGAACATTGGCACGGCAAGTAGTGGCGTGGAGTCCAATGCATTAGTCATGCGCTGCGCCAAAACCGACAGGGGTAAGTCATGCCACCATATAACCATGCCGGCCGACACGCCCATGGCCACCGCAATCGGCACGCCCATCAACATGATGACCAGGAACAACACCAGTATGGACAAGCTCATCATGATGTCGATTCCTGCCCGCTGTTGACGACAGGGCGACGATTGACCGCCCGCCACAGGCGTTGTACCGCGACGGCGGCGAACAACACCATGCCGATGGTCGTAGGAAGATAGAAAACCAGGTTGGGCATGGAGAGCGCCGGGGTAGTGAACTTACCCGCGCGCGACAGGAACTCGTATCCCGCTACCATGAAGAAGCCAGAGAACAAAACGATGATGGCTTCGGACAGAACTTGCAATGCATAACGCGGCCCACCTCGCAGCCGGGAAGAAATGATATCCACCGCGATGTGCTTGTCATGCAAAAGCAACAAGGGGATGGCCAGATACACAATGCCCAAGCCGCCGTAGCGTGCGAGTTCATCAGCCCATGGCAAGCCGGCCAAAAATAGATTTCGGCCAAAGACCTGAAGCACGACGAGAAAGGTAGTGATCAGCAGCATGGCGATGGCTACGCGCTCGAAGAACCGGCACAGCACATCCAATGCACGGCTGATCGCGCCGGACTGCGGCGTAGGCGTATGAGAAGACATGGTTTAGCTCCGTACGGATAGAGCGCTGCACAAGTGTGCAGCGCTTGCCAGGCTGGCTGCGACCGTTATTTGATCTCGCCGATCTGCGTGTAGATTTGCCCGTATTTACCGGCAAAACGTTCGTTTACCAGCTTGTTGGCAGCAGCCTTGAAAGCATCCAGCTCCAATCCCTCGTCCGGACCGATCACTGTCATTTTGAGCTCCTTTAACTTTGCGAGCTCTTCCGCTTCTTGTTGCTGCACCATATCGGTTGCCTCGGCCCGGACTTCAAGCGCGGCTTTCTCAAAGGCCTGGCGCTGTGCATCGGTCAATTTCTTCCATACGCCTTGGTTCATCACGATGACTTGCGCGTTCATGATGTGACCGGTCAGCATCAGGTGGGACTGCGATTCGTAAAGCTTGTTGGAGAGCACGACGTTTACCGGATTCTCTTGGCCCGATACCTGGCCCGTCGCCAAAGCGGTGGGAACCTCCGACCAGTCGACGGGTACCGGCACAGCGCCCAGCGCTTCGACCCCTGTCATGTATATGGGAAAGGGCAAGGCACGGATTTTTTGTCCGCTTAGGTCCGCCGGCGTCCGTACCGCCTTGTTGGTCGTAAGGTGGCGCGTACCGAAGTAATAGGTATAGAGCACCCTGACGCCAGCCGCGTCGATCAGCCCTTCGTTCATCTCTTGCATCAAGGGGGAATCGCTGGC
The DNA here is from genome assembly GCF_004022565.1 of Pollutimonas thiosulfatoxidans. Taxonomy (NCBI): domain Bacteria; kingdom Pseudomonadati; phylum Pseudomonadota; class Betaproteobacteria; order Burkholderiales; family Alcaligenaceae; genus Pollutimonas; species Pollutimonas thiosulfatoxidans. The sequence goes on along the minus strand of NZ_CP022987.1, from coordinate 3,387,637 downwards.
CGTCACCTTCATCAAATGATCGACGTCGCGATACAGATACGGAGTGTCGAACGCACCGAACGGCTCGTAAAGCGAACCCGTGCCTCCAGCCGTATTGTGCGAGATCGCGATTACGCCGGTTGAGGTGGCTTCCGCCATTTCTTGCATCTTGCCCAACTGCGACGACGGATACACCTTGATGGTGACTTCGCCATTAGTGTACTTAGCCACCTTGTCGGCAAACATTTGCGCCTGCATACCAGCCACGCTATTAGGCGAATTCATGTGGCCATAGCGAAGCTCCATCGACTTGGCGCTGAGAGCAGGAGCGCAGGCGCCCATGACCAGGAGTACAGCCGCACGAAAAAGCGTCCTGCGGGCAATGCGGGGCAGATGAGTGATCATGATGTCTCCTTGATTAGTTTTGATGTAACATTATCGTAATGTCTCAGTGATTGAGGCAGATTCTGCAGCTATTGGCGTATTACGTCAATCGTACCCCATGATGGTTTTTGATGTGATTAATATAAAATGAAAGGCCCTCAAACATCTCGGGTGGTGATTGCTGATGTCGCGCAACAAGCCGGGGTGTCGACGGCAACCGTAGATCGCGTGCTTAACCATCGCCCCGGAGTCAGGCCGGCAACCGTACAGCTGGTTCTCAAGGCAGCGGCACAACTGGGCTATCTGCCACAGGACGACTTGTATAAAGCCTTGCGTCCGCAACCTTTGCGCCTGGCGTTCATCTTGCCTGCAGGCACGAACCGCTTCTTGAACATGCTCGGCGATTACGTCGACATCGCGCATGAACAGTTCGAGCCCTTTAACGTGCAATGCCGCTGCCGCTATGTCGAGGGGTTCAACCCGCAAGTGCTCGTGGACACCCTGTTGCGAGAGGGGCGGCGTGTAGACGGCGTCGCCTTCATGGCTTTGGAGCATCCTTTGGTGCGCGAAGCAGTAAATACGCTCGCCGATAAGAACGTACACGCTGTGACTCTTATTTCCGACCTGTCCAGTTCCCGCAGGGCCGCCTATGTTGGATTGGACAACCGTGCCGCAGGACGAACTGCCGGTTTGCTGCTGGGCCGCTTTATCGGGCCGCGTTCCGGCAAGGTGGCTATGATCGCCGGCAGCCGACACTATCGGGGACATGAGGAACGCGAGATGGGCTTCCAACACATTCTGGAAGAGAAGTTCCCCAGCTTGCAGGTGGTAGGACTACGCGAAGGCCATGATGACGCCGGCACCAATTACCGCCAGACTCGTCAATTGCTTGAGCAGCACCCTGAACTTGCGGGCATCTATAACATTGGCGGCGCGTCCGATGGCGTCGCGCGCGCCCTCAAAGAAGTCGGCCGGGATCAAAGTGTGGTGTTCGTGGGCCACGGCCTGACACCCGATACGCGCGCGCTCCTGGTGGACGGATCTATGGATGCACTGATCAATCAAAACCTGCACTCCACCATCATGAACAGCGTGCGTATCTTCGCCAATTTACGCGAAGGCCGCGAAGCCATGGCGGGGGTTGAAGCCATGCAGATCAGCGTGGTCTTCAACGAAAACCTTCCTTGAGGCCCCTCCCTATGGTGTGAACTGTTGCTTTCGCGCCCGCCAGTTAAACAAAACGTGTAAGTGCGTATCCATTAACGATGTAACACCGACCGTAGGGGCGCCTCCCTCCTACAGCGCCCATGGCAGATCCAGCAAGAACCGCTGTTTCTGGTTACATCGACCTTGCCCTTTCATAGATACAGTCAATCATCAAAACAACTCGTTTCGCCTTGCTTGCACTTGCCCTGCACGCGAAAGCGCCAGAGAGGTTTTCATGAAGACGACAGACCATGAAGGGCGGGAGGACCACGCGGCCGACTCTCCACGCGCCCTGCTCGGCCCCGAAGGGGAGGCCGAATTCGCCGACCTGACTGCAGAAGAAATTCAATGGCGGGTACGCCTTGCCTACATGCAGCACTCCCTCCGCGATCGCATGCAGCAGTATGTTGGACTGCCAGTGGACCGCTTGCTGTTCCAACGTTGGCTGGAGCAAAGGGCGGGTAGCCGATACATAGAGGCGCAAGGCTTGCCCCGTCGCTCCTTGGAAGCTGCCCTGGGCGATGAAGCCCTGACGCTGCACGTTGACCCGCGCAAGCTGATACGCATCGCCGTGCGCATCAGCACCGATGGCGAGAAACGCCCCTCGTCCATGTTCTTCATCTGGGATGGGAACTGGGATCAGCGCCGCGAAGATCTACGCGTCGGCACCCGCTACCGCCTGATCTCCGACCTGGACGAGAACCGGCACGATTTGACACGCACCGAGAGGTATCAGGAACTGCTGTCCGCGCTGGAAAGCGGTCAGCCGTGGTGTTCGCATCAAGAAGGCATCTTGCTGGACACGCCGGAGAAGATATTGCGCTATCTCGAAGTCTATGTGGGGTTTCTGGACAGCATGGTCACCGAGGGCTATCGACCCGAGCGCACCCGCGACGAGATCGGCGTGGCCATCTCGCGCCAAGGCCGCATCCTGAAGATCAATCGCGGCTTGCACCGCCTGGCAATGGCCCAACGTGTCGGCCTGCCTTCCATACCCGTGCGTGTGCGCTGCGTCCACCGCGAGTGGTGGAATAAAATCGTGGATGGCGCATGGGGTGAAACCGCCCTGGCCCGCGTACGTGCGGCACTGAAGGACTGCGTGCCCGAAGAACGACCCGGGCCTTTGGATCTGGACGCTGCGCCGCTATTGCCGGAGGATTTTTGGCCGCCGGCAAGAGGCGCGGCCGCCCAGCCGTAATCAGATCACGTCAGCGCGCGTTCCACCGCCGCACCCACATTCAATATATGCAGGTCGCGCATGGCCGGGCCGGCGATCATCAAGCCGACCGGCGCGGTGCCTGGTGCATGGCAAGGCAGCGACAAGGCGCAGCCATCGAGGAAGTTGATCAATGTCGCGTTGCGCAGGACCAAGCCATTGGTTTTGTAATAGCTCTCGTCCGACGCTTCGAGATCCTTGATGACGGGTGCGACGACGGGCACCGTGGGCATGAGGATCGCATCGTAGTGCTGCAAGCGCTGCTCTACTGACGCTATCCAAGCAGCACGGGTCTGTTGCAGCTCGATATAGTCGGCCGCCGACATGTCTCGGCCCCTTTGCATGCGCGACGCGACACGCGGGTCGTACTGGTCTGCATGATCGGCAAGCAGATTGCGATGCCAGGCCCAGGCCTCCGAGCATACGAATCCACCCAGGCGGTTGATGTAAGCCAGTTGCTGGAATTCCGGTAGCGAAATGACCTCGATTTGTGCGCCCTGATCGCGCAAGCGGCCAAGTGCCGATTCAAAGCTGCCGCGCACATGGTCGTCGGCGCCGTCCAAGACAGTGTCTGCAGGTACGGCGAACCGAAGCTGGGAGGGCTGGGGCGCCTGCGGAGCAGTGTAGGCAGCGCCGGACAGCACGGCATCCAGAATGGCGCAGCACTCCACACTGGCAGCCAGCGGGCCTATGGAATCGAGGCTGACGGCCAGCGGCAAAGATCCTTGCGAAGGCACACGACGAGCCGTCGGCTTGAAACCGGTAAGGCCGCAGAACGCCGAAGGTATCCGCACAGATCCGCCCGTATCCGTTCCTATGGCTGCCACCGACATCCGGTCGGCCACAGAAACCCCTGCTCCCGAGGAAGACCCACCGGGTATGCGACCGGTTTCGCGGTCCCACGGACTGCTGGGCGTACCGTAATGCGGATTCAAGCCCAGGCCCGAGAACGCGAATTCGGTCATGTTGGTCTTGCCCACGATCACGGCACCGGCGTCCACCAGGCGTTGCACAATGGTCGCGTTCTTTTCTGCGGCAGGAGCATCCTTCAGTACGACCGAGCCGGCCAGCGTGGTTTCGCCCGCCACATCGAACAAATCCTTGATGGATATGGGCAAGCCATCAATCGGCGAGCGTGTCAGCCCCGCCCCGCGCAAGATGTCCGAAGCCTGCGCCGAGGCCAGCGCTTGGTCGCGATAAACGCGAGTAAACGTACGTTTGCCCTCGCCGTCGGGATCGTCGATGCGCGCCAAGGCGGCCTGGGTCAATTCGGTGGACGTCGTGGCGCCGCTGGTCAGGGCCTTCTGCAGCTCAGTAATCGTAGGTAGCATCGTTCTCTTATCGGGGGGAATAGCAGGGTCAGGCCACTTCGGGCAGGATTTCAAGCGTATAGCGGTGCTTGAGGCTGCGCTGGAGGCGGGGATCGAAGAGCTCCATCATAAAGGATGGCGCGTGGCGTATGCCGCCGATGGCGCCCATCGTGCCGCAGGTCATCCCACTGTGCTCGGGGATGATGTCCTGGCCGAAGTAACCCTGGATCAGGTCTTGTGGATGGCGCAACTCTGCCAGCGTCCCTTCCTGGTACAGCACGGTCTGGCCGCTTTCTTCGATCCAGGACCGCAGAACCAGTTCGTCCCAGTGGTCCGCCACATCGTCGAAACGCCATGCCTCGCGCCCCACCGGCTTTACGCACAACTGCTTGGACAACGCAATGCTGTGGGATTCCAGCTTGCGATCGGTATGATCGGAAACCAGGCTGACATACATGCGGCCTTGGTCCGAGAAAACAAAGACCTCGACCTCGCCCGATGAACCGTCTCCGACCACTTGCACCGAGTGTTCCTGCGTAAGCTGATTGGAAGCAATGCGGTAATACAAGGGCACAGCGCTGGGCCGCGGGACGCCCAGCTCGGCCAGTTCCTCGATGTGGTGCTCGATGGCGGCCTGGTCGCGTCCGGCCCACCCGGCGACGATGCAGTTCGTGATATCAACCGTAAGATCGCCGGCGACCGGCTGGCCAATGGCTGCTAGTTGGAAGGAAAGATTCATGATCGTGTACGCGTAGTAGAGTAAATAAGGTGTTAGCTGAAGACCCGAGGCAGCCAAAGCGCCAGATCGGGAATCCAGGCCAGGAAACCAACCATGCCAAGCAGCATGATGACAAAAGGCAGGCTGCCTATCATGACGTCATTCATGCTGCCGCTTTTGCGCAGGCTTTGAACAACGAACAGATTCAAGCCGACTGGCGGCGTGATCAAGGCTGCTTCGACCAGAATAATGATGACAATACCCAGCCATACCGGATCGAAACCCAGCGCGATCATGATGGGTGTCACGATCGGGATGGTCATGATCATCATGGACAGGGTTTCCATAAAGCAACCCAGCACCAGGTAAAACACAACCAGGATCAGCAGCATCGTTGTGGGGCTAACGTCCAACCCGGTGATGGTGCTGGTCAAGGCATTGGTCAAGCCGGTGGCCGACATGATGAAGTTTAAAAAAGCAGCGCCGATAACAATCAACATGATCATGGCGGTTGATTTCATGGTGCCTTCAAGCACTTCCCGCAGCATCGCCAGCGTAAGCCGACGCGCGAAAGCGGCAAGGATCAGCGCTCCGACCACGCCCAGGGCAGCCGCCTCGGTTGGCGTCGCAACGCCAGCGTAGATCGACCCGACCACCAGCACAAAGATTGCCAGCGGCGGAACCAGATGAACCAGGCTGGCCATGCGTTCCTTCCAGCTAGCGGAGATCTTTTGTCCGCCCCATGCCGGCCTGGCCATGCACGCCAAGGCAATGGCAAGCATGAATAGTCCCGCCATGGCCAGACCAGGAATAATCCCTGCCAAATACAAGCGTGGCACCGAGGTGTTGGTGAGGACCCCGTAGATAATCAGATTAATGGATGGCGGTATCAGGATGCCCAAAGTGCCGCCGGCGGCCAGACTTCCCAGAAATAGCGATTCGTTGTAGCCCTTCTTCTCGATCTGCGGTATGGCGACAGTACCCACCGTTGCCGCGGTTGCCACGCTGGAGCCCGATGTGGCGGCAAACAAGGCGCTGGCACCGATATTGGCGTGCATCAAGCCGCCCGGCAGCCACGACAGCCACAGGCTCATGGCGTTGTACATTTTTTCGGCCAGGCCAGAACGCAGCAAAATTTCGCCCAGCATGACAAAAAGCGGAATGGCTACGAGAAGGAACTCATTGCTGGTGGCCCAGGATATCTCGCCAATGGCTCGCGAGAGCGGCAGCATGGAATACAGGGGATCCAGGATTAGCCCCAACAGGCCCAGCGCGGCGCCAACCGGGATGCTGATGCCGATCAGGACAAGCAGCAGCACAAGCGAGGTCGTAATCATTGAAAGTCTCCTCGCACCATGCGTCGGCCCGCGTCGGCCTCTTCGTCGGCTTCTTCTTTCGAGCTGCGGATGCCGGAAATCGCTCTGACAGTAACAAGGTCGCCGGTAATCAAAGCGATGGATGAGCGTATCAACATCAATGCCAGTACGAGGCAAAGCCAGACCAGCCCGATGACCCAAAGCGACTGCGGTATCCACAGCGGCGTTGCCATCACCGTATTCGCAGTGGCGTTTCGATCCCAGGACAGCAGCGCGACATCCGCAGCGTAACGTGTCAAGTAAATAATGAAGACGGACAAGCCCACCAGGGCGATCCAGTCGAGCAGCGCGCACAGGCGCACTGGAAGAAGCTGGTAGAGCGCATCGATGCGTATGTTGGCACGCTGCAGCGTGGCAAATGCCAGCGCCCACGAAATACTGATGGCAAAGGCGTAGCCGGACAGCTCGTCGGAACCGCCCAGCGCGATACTGAAAAACTTTCGGGTAATGACGTCGGCAGTGATGTACAGGGCACTTGCCAGGGTAAGGCTGCCCGCGACCCATATGGCCACGCGCGAAAACGAGTTGGCTGCCCGCAGCAGCCGATCCAGCAAAACGTAGCGTTCGGTCGTAATGTTCATGGCTATCACCGGTGGAGCGCGGCCGGCCCGATCCGGATGGATAGGGCCGGCACACGCGTCATACTGACTATTTGCTGGCTGTGATGCCCAGTTTTTTACCTATGGTTTCGTTAAAGCCTTTGACACATTCATCAGAGCAGCGAGCCGCCCATTTGGGAACAACGGTTTCAGCCGTGATTTTCTTGAGCAGTTCGCGGTCGGCTGCTGTGGGTTCGACCAACTTCATCTTGCCCTTGACCGGCTGCGAGCAAGCCGCAGCGCCGGTATTGCAATCGTAGCCTTCCTGGGTTTCGCGGCCCGCAGCTTCCCATATCTGGTCGGTCATGACATCGATATTCTTCTGCACGAAGTCCTGCACCTTGGGATCAAGCTTGTTCCAGTAGTCCAGGTTAGCGGCGTGAATCTGTTGATTCCAGTTGATAGGCAGGGCATACAGGTGCGTGCTGACTTCATACCATTTTGCCGAATACCCGGACATGGAGCCGGTAATCGCGCAATCCACCACCCCGTTCTGCAAGGCCGGTACGACTTCGCCGAAAGGTATGGTCACGCTGGTACCGCCCAGCGCCTGCACGAACTCTGCTGTGGTTCTGCTGCTAGTACGCACTTTCTTGCCCTTCACGTCGGCCAGGCCAGAGATCTCGGCATTGCAAAAAAGTACCTGACCGGGGTAGGTGGACAGGCCCAGCACCTTAATGTTGTTCTTGCCATAGAACTCTTCATAGACCGGCTGGAACGCGTCGGTGACTTCGCGTGCGACGTCCACATTGGGAGCCAGGCCGGCCAGATCGATTGCTTCATTGATCGGGTTGTCGCTGGCAAAATACGCCAGCGTGGCCGTACCGATGGGTATGACGCCCTGCCCGATTAGGCGCAAGATCTCGGGACCCTTCAGCCCCATCTCGTTAAAGCCCTTGATGTCGGCCGTGACCTGCCCATTCGACAGTTCCGGTATGGTCTTGGTCCACATCGGCTGCTCGAAATTCTGGTAAGCCGTCAGGTTGCTCAAGCCGCCCACGACTTGCAATTGGGTCTTGGGCAGGTCGGCAACTTTCTCTTGCGCGATGGCGGCGGTGCCAAGCAGCATGGTGCTGGCGGCCAGTGTTGATAAAAGCACTTTTTTCATTGAAGTCTCCTCAAGGGTCTACAAAAATCAAAACGAAGCCAGGCTGGCATTGCTCACGTCCGTAATCAGCATATGGCCGGGAGCGTGGGTGATACTGAACCGGGGTTTGACGGTGCTGATGATGGATTGCGGCGTGACGCCGCAAGCCCAGAAAACCGGTATCTCATCGGGCTGGATATCGACCGGATCGCCGTAGTCGGGCTGGTCCAGCCGCGCGATGCCGATCAAAGCGGGATCGCCCAGGTGGACCGGAGCACCGTGGACGGCGGGAAAGCGGGAAGTAATCTGAATCGCGCGTATTGCATCCTTCGCCTTCATCGGTCGCATCGATACCACCATGGGCCCGTTCAGCCTGGTCGTGGCAGCGGTCGGTATGTTGGTGCGATACATGGGCACATTGGTGCCTAGTCTGATATGGCGTACGTCGATGCCATTGGCCAGCAGGGCCTCTTCGAACGAAAACGAGCAGCCGATCAGAAAGGACACCAGGTCATCCTGCCAGACATCGTCCAGACTTGTCGGTTCCGACGCCAGTTGCCCGTCGCGCCAAACGCGGTATTTGGGCAGGTCGTTGCGAATATCGATATCGCGGCCCAGTGCTGGCACGTTATAGCGGCCTGGTTCCGTAACCGCCAGCAGCGGACAAGGCTTGGGATTACGCTGGCAAAACAACAGAAATTCGTCGGCCCACGAGGCCGGCAGTATCATCAGATTGGCTTGCACACAGCCTGCAGCAAGACCGGCTGTCGGTCCGGCGTATTGCCCCAGCCGAATCTGCCGACGGCAACGCTCGGCTTCTGCGGCAAGGGTCGGGGAGACATCAGTGGACGGATTCATGCAGCGCTACGCCAGTAATGAGTATCTCTTTATTGCATCCTATCTCGTGCCTTCCGTCCAATTGTATGTACGCATGCGGGGCGATAAATTTTTCTTATGTCTCCGTAGGCTCGTTTGCCGCCCGCTTTGCAATACGCTGTGCCAACCTGGCCACGGTGCGCACCGTATGGCTATCAGGCGACTCTACCCAGCACGCATAAAAACTGAGCGGTGCCGGCGTTTTGTCCACATCCAGCACAAATAGCTTCCCTTCCGCGACTTCTTGGCTGATCAGCGCCGACGCAATAACACTGGGCCCTATGCCTCGCAAGGTCATCTGGACTATCGTGCTCATGGACGCGCTGCCATAAATGCGTGGCGACTTGATACCCGCCTCCTGCAGCAAGGTTCTAACAGCATGGTAAGGCAGGCTGGCGGAGGGATAAGTAATGACAGGGTACTGACCCAACTCTGCAACGGTTACCGGACGGCCATGCAGTTTCAGGCCGGGGCTGGCGACCCAGGCCAGATCGTAATCACATAGATGCAGGTCGCTTTCACGCGGCTCGTGCGTCGGCCCCACCAACATGGCCAGGTCTATCTGGTGTGCCGCCAACTGGCTGCGCAGAACATGGGTCGTGTCCACATGGAGCTCTACTACCAGCGCAGGATACCTCTGGTGCAGCTCATCGATAAGGTGGTGCAACCAGGTTTGCACCAGGGTCTCGGAGCTGCCCAGGCGCAAGGTGCCGCGCACGGCATTCTGCGCCTTGGCGACTGTCATCATTTCGTTGCGCAGGGCCAGCATGCGCTGGGCATGGGACAAAAGCTCCTGGCCTTTCTCGGTTAGCTTTATGCCACGCGCGCCCCGCTCGAACAGGCGCACGGCCATGGTGGCTTCCATCGCCGCAATACGTTGCGAGATGGCCGGCTGGGTAGTGTTTAGCTTCTCGGCGGCCGCGCGAAAGCTGCCCAGCTCGGCAACCCATACAAAGGCGTCAATTTGTTTGAAGTCGATCATCTGCCGCGCACATGAAGTCATCAGCCGCCATCGGCCTTCCGAGCAGATAGCCCTGCAATGAATTGCAACCCAGTTCGGCTAACAGCTTTTGCTGCGACATGGTTTCCACGCCTTCCGCGACCACATTCAGGCTGAGCGCTTTTCCGAGAGCAACAATCGCCGATACGATGGCCGCGTCTTCGGTGTCTTGCTTGAGCTCGCGCACAAACCCGCGGTCAATTTTTAGTTCGTTGGCCGGCAAGCGCCTTAAATACATCAAGCTGGAATAGCCGGTGCCGAAATCGTCGATGGAGATCTTGACCCCCATTTTAGCCAGTTGCTGAAGTATCGCCAGACTTTCTTCGACATCCCGCATCGTCGTAGTCTCTGTGATTTCCAGGATCAAACTACGCGCTGGCAACTGATGACGGTCCAAAGCCTGCCTTACGGTTTCTATAAGCTGGGGATGACGGAACTGTACGGCAGACACGTTTACCGCTACCGTCCAATCGGCACCCAGTTCCGTATCACGCCATATCTTCAGTTGGCGGCAGGCCTCGTTGAGCACCCAATTGTCGATTGCGGTGATTAAACCCGTTTTCTCGGCCACCGGGATGAAGTCATCAGGCAGCACTAAGCCGCGGCTTGGATGGTTCCAGCGTACCAGCGCTTCGGCTCCCACCACCGGCTGGGCCGGATCATCGAACTTGGGTTGGTAATGCAAAACCAGTTCGCCGCGCTCGACTGCAAAGCGCAAGTCGTGGATCAGTTGGAGATACTCCTGCGCATTGGCATTCATGGACGAATCGAAAAACGAATAGCCGTCACGCCCCAAGTCCTTTCGATGGTACATGGCAGCATCGGCGTTGATCAGCAGGGTGTGCGTGTCCATCCCGTCCTCAGGATAGATGGCGATACCGATACTCATGGAAAGACGCAGCTCGCAAGCGTGCACGGAAAATGGCTTTACCGTCTGCTCAACGAGCCTGGCCGCAAGCGTGGCAACCTCATCGGGGTCGGAGACTTCAGTCAATACCACGAACTCATCGCCGCCAAGGCGGGCAACCGTGTCCTCCGAACGAAGGCAGTGCTTGATTCGTTCAGCGACCTGGACCAGCAGTGCATCGCCCACTGCATGCCCATGTGCGTCATTGACCGCCTTGAAGCCGTCAAGATCCATGAAGAGCAAGGCGAAACGACTGTGATTGCGCTGTGCCGCGTTTATCATCTGCTCGGCCCTGTCTTCAAGCAAGGCACGATTAGGCAAGCCGGTAAGCGCATCATGCAGCGCCAGATGCCGCAGCTTCCTGTTTGCCTCGCTAAGCGATTCGTTCAAGACACCGGTATGCGATTCGTGCCGTCCATCCAGCACCGAGATGATCAGCGTGATGCCCAGTACGGCGACGGTTACCAGGGTGACCAATATGGACAGCCAGTTGTTATCCATACCAAAGCGTGCCGCGCCACAGATACTTCCTAGCGGAAACTGCGCTGCAGCCATACCGCTATAGTGCATACCAACGATGGCACAACCCATGATGACCGCCGCGCCGCAGCGAAATAGAATCGCATGGGATAAGCGGTAGCGTAGCCGGAACGTCATCCATAATGCCGCGCCCGACGACATCACGGCGACAATCACTGAAAGGACGAATAAGCCGGCGTCGTAAACAATGGCAGGCGCCATGAGCATGGCATGCATGCCCGAATAATGCATCGCTGCGATTCCACCACCCAACACCAGCGCGCCGCAGCACAATCTGCGCCAGTCCAAATGCTTTCGGCTGCTGGATATCCACAGCGCAAACGCAGAGGAAGCAATAGCCACGACCAGCGAGAACAGTGTGATCCATGGGTCGTAGCCCAAAGCGATCGGCAATTCAAACGCCAACATGCCAATAAAGTGCATGGACCAAATGCCCAGGCCCATGGCGAACGAGCCGCCCAGCCACCACCATAGTGCCGCAGGTTTTTTAGCCGTGCTGATACGGCTACCCATATCCAGGGCGGTATACGCGGCCAAAATTGCGACGAGAACTGATAGGACGACGAGAACGTCGCTGTAGCTGCTTTCTAGCATGAGATATATTGGACCGCGCCGCAGCACGCGCTATTGATGGCCCGACATTGATTGTCGGTCAAAACTCAGGGATCTAGGCATGCACCCACAACACATCGGTCGTGCTTCATAGACAAGGTCCCGGGCATCACCAGCTCGGGACCGTAAACATAACACGCCAAATTACATAGATGCGGCGACCTATACCGATCAACCGGCTTTGGTGCCCTGGGCGGGCTGGCTTAAAACAGCGACCGCCGGTAACCGACGGCCGCTGCCAGCTTTCGCTGCTCTACGGAGGCTTAGAATTTATCCGCCCTGTGCTCGCGTTACGCGCCAGATAGTATTGGACAAGTCGTCTGCAACGATAAGCGCACCGCGTGGGTCCACCGTTACACCGACCGGGCGGCCACGTGTCGTGCCATCCTCGTCACGAAAGCCTGCCACGAAATCGACCGGCGGCCCCGAAGGACGACCGTCGGTGAACGGCACGAACACAACCTTATAACCAACGGGATCCTTACGATTCCAACTGCCATGTTCGCCCACGAAGACCCCATCCGTGAAGTCGCCACCCATCGCCTCTTCGGAAAAATCGACCCCTAGCGCCGCAACGTGCGCGCCCAGGCTGTAATCGGGCGTGATTGCCGTAGCGACTTTCTCCGGGTTTTGCGGGCGGACGCGATCATCCACGTTCTGACCCCAATAGCTGTAGGGCCAGCCATAGAAGCCGCCTTCGCGTATCGTGGTCAGGTAGTCAGGAACCAGGTTCGGTCCGATCTCGTCGCGTTCATTCACCACTGCCCATAGCTGGCCGGTATTGGGCTGTATGGTCAGCGCCGTGGGGTTGCGCACGCCGGTGGCGTACTGCTTATGCTCGCCCGTCTTGGCATTGACCCGCCATATCACGGCGCGGTCGACCTCTGCCGTCATGCCGCGCTCGGTGATGTTGCTGTTGGAACCTATGCCCACATAAAGATAGTTGCCATCTTCACTGGCTGCCAACGCCTTGGTCCAATGATGATTGATAGCCGACGGCAGAGGCGTCACGGTTTCTGGCGGGCCGCCAGCTTCGGTCTGGCCTTCCTGATAATCGAATCGCACCAGAGCATCTTGATTGGCCACATAAAGATTGTTGTCCACCAAGGCCATGCCATAAGGCGCATTCAGGTTGTCGGCAAAAACAGTTTGCAGCTCGTACGTGCCGTCGCCATCGGCATCGCGCAACAAGGTCAAGCGGTTGCCGCCCGGGCCCGGACTATTGCCTTGGGCCTTGATATAGCCGGCAATGACGTCCTTGGGTTTCAGATCGGGCGCGCTGCCGCCCCTGCCTTCGGCCACCAGTATGTCGCCGTTGGGCAGTACCAATGTCTGGCGTGGAATCTTCAAATTAGTGGCGATAGCGCTAATCGTATAACCCCCAGGCACTGTGGGGACCTTGTCGCCCCAGGCCGCCGGCTTCGCAATGACCATGTCGGGCATCAAGCCGCGTTCAGGCTCAGGCAGTTGCGGCGCAGCGCCATACTGCAGCGGTTCCGTCTCGCCTCCGCAGGCGGCAAGCAAGGCAGAAAGCGTGACTATCGTGATTAGGCTATAGCGTCTCATTTCGTCCTCCGATGCGCGGTGTGCAAAAGCCGAACCATGTCGCCACGCAGGCCAGCAGGGCAACAACAATTGACAGGACCAAGCCGGAAGGCATGCTTGCCCAGGCGTCGCGGGCGTGCATGAGCGCATTCAAAAACCCCACCACCCAAGTCACGAGCAGTATTACCGTGTACACCACAGCGCCCTTGGAGCGTCGATGGGCGATGCACAGGTCGACGATTGCAAAAATCAGTGCAATACCAGCCAGCAGCAAGCCGCCGGCTATGAGCCAGGACGCAAAATTATTCCATTGGATGTTGTAGGAAGACGCGTAGGCGGCATCGCTCAGTGCCGCCCCGATAAACAGCGGAACGGTCCCGGCCAGCAACACGGCATGCAGCGGGTAGATCGTTCGAGAATATCGGTGTTCGATGATGTGGGCCACTATCTTCTCCTCCTCGGGTGCATGCGCCATGCGCTGCGTAATACGGGAGCCCACCAGCAAGCCGCGTGCCGAGGGTCAACGCGTTAGTTCTTCGCCAGGGCCCGCTTATCAAACCGCGCGCGTGCTTCTTCGATAGTGTCCAGGTTCTGCTCCGCCCAGATCCACACCCCGCAGAACGCCGCGCCCAGGCTCAAGCCCAGATCGGTCAGGCGGTACTCGACCTTAGGCGGTATTACCGGATGGACAGTACGTATTACCAGACCCTCGCGCTCCATTTCGCGCAGGGTCTGAGTGAGCATTTTTTGGCTGATACCGGTCACCAGCCTGGACAGTTGCGTGAACCGCAGTTCACCATGCTCCGCGAGAACATCCAGGATGATCATGGTCCACTTGTCTGCGACGCGGGCGATGATTTCAGTGACCAGCATTTCGACACGCGGGTCGAGCTTTTGCTCTTCGGATAACTGCTGCCGGACGGCGAGGTGTTGGGCGGTATTCGTAGCCATGTTCATTCTTCCAATACTTAACAAGAGCCTTCCCACCGAGAGAAATGGGGCTCGCTTTCCACCTGGTTAGTATATAACTTTTTAGTGCCTACTTCCCAAAAGAGAGTGTCGAATTTAATATCCGTCTAACGAGCATCGACGGAGAATTGAGATGGCTGCATCTTCCAGCGCGGCACCACGGGGTATTGCAAGACTGTTCAATGTCGAACAGCGGGAAGTCCAGGCCGTGTTGGCCGGTCTGTTGATGTTCTTCCTGCTGTTCACCGCCTACTTCATGTTGCGCCCGGTGCGCGAAACCATGGGCATAGCCGGCGGCGTACGCAACCTGCAATGGCTGTTTACCGGAACCTTCGTTGCCACCCTGCTTACCTTGCCGATATTCGGTTGGCTGGCTTCCAAGTTGCCAAGACGTACCTTGCTGCCATGGGTTTATGCCGGATGCGCCGCAGTGCTGCTTGGCTTCGCAGCAAGCTTCTGGGCAACGCCCGGCAATGTCTGGTCGGCACGAGTCTTCTACATCTGGCTGTCGGTCTTTAACTTGATAGCGATATCGCTGGCGTGGAGTGTGCTGGCCGATGTTCTGGTCGCCTCGCAAGCCAAGCGCACGTTCGCACTGATCGCCAGCGGCGCCAGCATAGGCGGGCTGGTCGGGCCGATACTGGGCGCGGTCTTGGTCGGCCCCATGGGCCATGCCGGCCTGCTGCTGATTGCCGCACTACTGCTGCTTGCCAGCGCAAGCGCCGCAGCATGGCTGCATCGCTGGAAAGACGCGCACCCTCTGGAAGAAGATGCAGATACTCCGGTAGAGCGACGCAAGCCGCTGGGCGGTAACCCATTCGCGGGTGCCACAGCGACACTGCGCTCCCCCTATCTATTGGGAATCACGCTGTTCGTCATCCTGTTGGCCAGCATCAATACTTTCCTGTATTTCGAACAAGCCCGTCTGGTTGCCCAGCACTTTCCGGATCCCACCCAACAAACCCGCGTCTTCGGCCTGATAGATACCGTGGTGCAGGCCTTGTCGCTGCTTTGCCAAGTGCTGGTTACCGGTCGATTGGCAAAACGACTGGGCGTGGGTGTTCTGCTGGTATCTGTGCCGGTGGCCATGGCCGTGGGGTTTGTGGCGCTGGCCATCGCACCCATGTTCGCCATCTTCGTCGTCGTCATGGTGCTGCGCCGCGTAGGCGAATACGCCCTGGTCCGACCCGGACGCGAGATGCTCTACACCGTCATCCCGGCTGAAGAGAAATACAAGGCCAAGAACTTCATCGACACTGTCGTCTATCGCGGCGGGGACGCCGTAAGTGCCTGGCTGAAACGCGCCATCGACGTCGTCAGTGACAGCCCCGCCGCCGCCATGGTCATCGGCGCCTTCCTCGCCGCGGGCTGGGGACTTTGTGGTTTTTTTCTCGGACGCCGCGAGCGGGCGTTGGAGGCATCGCAAACGCTCAATAAACATTCAACCGCAACAGGCGCCATGGCTGACGCCTACCTCGAACGGAGATAATCATGTCGTACATAAGCTTGACAACCCTGCGCAGGGTCTTCCTTCCGATCAGAACCGCAGTTACAGCGGCGACCCTAAGCGCGACGATCTTTGCAGGCGCCGCGCATGGTTCGGAAACCCAAAACTCGTCGGCCCGCCAAGCCGAACCCGCTGACACCATGCAATCAGCAGGCAACACCATTCTTATTACCGGCGGAGGTTCTGGCATTGGCCGCGAACTGGCAAGGCGCTTCAATGATCTGGGCAACACGGTTATCGTAGCCGGGCGCAGCATGGCCCCGCTGCAAGAGACCATTGCCGACCGCCAGAACATGCACGCCTACACGCTGGATGTTGACGACCCCACTGCCATCAGCACCTTCTCGCAGCAAGTCGTGAAGCAGCACCCCGAGCTTAATGTCTTGATCAACAACGCCGGCATCATGCGTTTTGAAGACTTGAGCAAGGCCCGCGATCTTGATGATGCCGAGGCGCAGATCACCACCAACCTGCTCGGACCCATCCGCCTGACCAATGCGCTGATCAATCATCTGACTACCCGAGCAAACCCTGTGGTGGTCAATGTGTCGTCCGGCCTGGCCTTCGTATCGCGTTCCGATGCCGGCACTTACGGCGCCTCCAAGGCCGCCATCCATTCCTACACCTTGTCGCTACGGGAGCAGCTTAAGGGACAGGTGAAGGTAATCGAGATCATTCCACCCGCCGTCCAGACCGAACTTACGCCCGGGCAATCCAGCCGAGAAGACTATATGCCGCTGGATGACTTCATGGATGGGGTGATGGGACTGTTCGCTCAGCAACCCACACCGGACGAGATCGTGGTGCCGCAGGCGGGGTTCTTGCGTTGGGCCGAGCGGGAGGGGCGGTTTGATGATGTGTTTGGGCGACTTAATGCTCAAGCGATCCGAAACAAAGCAGCCGCTACTGTCTCTTGATGTTGGCGGCTGCTGCTTGATCTAAAAGCGATAAATCGCGGCCAAGCCCGACGTAGTGGGCATGCGCTCGGCCGGCACCATAATTACCTCGGCACCGGTTCGTAGCGCTTGCTCTGCCAGATCATCGAGCATGTCATCCGTCCCTGGGGCACCTTCCGAGTGCAACGCACCCGTTTTCGGGTCTATGCGCCCGGGCAACTGCCGACCCGCCTCGAGCAATAGTACGCTCACCCGGCCCGCTATGGCGGCGGCTGCTACATCGGACAAATCAGCGCTGGCTTGCTGCGCATTCCGTGCAGCGTTGAACTCATCGATAAACCCGGCAAGCCGACCAATATAAATCGGCTCCATCGCTATCCAGGACCGCGAACGTAACTCATCGATGGACAAAGAGTCGGGATCAACTTGAATACCTTCCTCAAGCAGTTGGTCGTTATGGCTCACCGCTCGGAACATCGCGGCGTTTTCTGGCAATGCCACAAGAACGAGTGGCAAGCCGGATGGCTTGGAATGGTATGTTGAGATGGCACGGTCGACTGCCCGGAAGAAACGCTCGGTCTGCGGATCGATGACCTCTTCCTTTGCTCCATGGGTATAACGCACATCACCTGTAGCGCGATTGCCGCCTCCGGCCGGACTCGCACCCACCGTACGCATACGGCTCGTTGGCTCGGGCAAATCATCGCCGATCACATCGCTGGCGCTCGTCGGTACGTCGGCGGCGAGCTTCACTTCATCCAGTTTGTCCCGATTGCCCTCAAACAGTCGGATCGACTGCCGATTAACACTGAGAACCTGAAAACGATCGGCGGACTGCAGGACGCGCAAAATAGGCTTGATATGAAAGCTGTCGGCGACAATCGCAAGCGGCGCCGTAGGCCTTTGAAGATGCATGACCCGAAAGAAATCATTGCCGCCAAATATGGCCACCCCGTCAGTGGTGTGGTTCCAAAAGTTCGCATCGGCGGCCAAAGCATAAAAGGGCACAAGCATCTGTGCTACGTCGCCTTTTGAGTGTTGGGCGATCAACGAGTCTTCGGCCTGTTTGACCAGGTTGCGAAACAAAATCGGGTCCTGCTTGTTATCGGGGTGCTGCCGGTGAGTCGGTAGATAAATGGAAACACATGGACCTGCCTGCGCCGGGTCCAATAACTCATTCAGCCTTTGAAGTGTTGGCATAGATATCTCTCCTGTAGAACACGAATTAGCACTGCAAGATCATCCTAGGCAGGGTCGGTATCATCCAGCGGAACTATTGGATCGTGCCGCGCGGCGTCGCGTTTGCCAAAGGCAGTATCGAGAGCACTTGCCATCCTTTCACCGGCTCCATCAATTGCGAGAGCCAGTGTTGGCGCCTGGTGGCTGGCCGAAATGGGTTGCAGCCCCGCGACTCGCGCCTCCACCAAGCAGCGCTTATCGTCCGGCCCGGTTTTCGTGCTGTTCAAATCGCTCAAGTGAACTTCGACCCGAGTCACACGATCAGCAAAGCGCTTTAGCGTGCCACCAATTTTTCGCTCGACTTCCGCAGTAAGTGCTTCCGAGCCCACGATATGGCTATCAGTATTGAGTTGGATTTTCATTAGTACCCCCTAATCTTCAGACGCAGGCTTGAGGCGTGCAGCGCGTCATCTCAAGAACGTGCCTCAGTTCTGCATAACTCGCGCTGACTTAGTCAGTTATACACGCTTTGCAAAGGTTAATCCCTGCAGAGCACCACTCTTCTCGTGTTCTATATGCTCAAACCGATTTTGCCCCAATACAAATACTCGGCGGACATGGCAAAATCCGTGATGGGGCCAGCGTTGCAGCAGGCGGAAGCGCCGGGCGAGGTTCGGGAGCTTTATAGGTTGGTGCAACGCGAGCGTACCGAATACAAAATATACATGGCCATCAATGAGCTCACGTCGTTCCTCCAGGCTTAACCTTCGTCAGTTGATAGTGTTCCTGTCGGTAGCGGGCATATTGGTGACCTTGGCCAACAGCCTTTATGCCATCTACCAGGTCCAGCGAAATGAACTGATATCGAATGCGCTGAACTCTAACCTGGCATATGCCAACAAGCTGGCCGAAATCAGCGATGCCTTTCTCCGATCGGCCCGTAAGCAGCTGGCATACAGCGCCACGCTGCTTCCCGACCTATTGAACGACGAGCAGGTGTTGGATCAGGAAACAAGCCGCCTGCTCA
This sequence comes from Pollutimonas thiosulfatoxidans, assembly GCF_004022565.1. Taxonomy (NCBI): domain Bacteria; kingdom Pseudomonadati; phylum Pseudomonadota; class Betaproteobacteria; order Burkholderiales; family Alcaligenaceae; genus Pollutimonas; species Pollutimonas thiosulfatoxidans. The sequence goes on along the minus strand of NZ_CP022987.1, from coordinate 3,368,704 downwards.
GCCAGGCCAACGCTTTCAACGCTGTCGTGGTCGTCAATGCCGATGGAGTAATTGTTTCGGCTGCACCCGCCACGCTGGCAATCGAAGGCGTAAAACTTGGCACGGCCAACGCCATGCAATCGCTGCACGCCAGGCGGCCTATCGTCACCGATCCTTTCGTTTCTCCGGCGGGCAACTATGTCGTCAGCATGTCCCATCCGCTATTTGCGGTGGACGGCACTTATTTGGGTTATGTCGCTGGCGCAATCTACCTCGAAGAACAAAATCTGCTGCATAACGTGCTCAAGTACCATCACTATGAAGACGGATCCTATGTCTACGTGGTGGACCGTAATAAAACCCTGATCTACCACCCCGAAATGCAACGCGTGGGTGAAATCATTTCGGGCAATCCTGTGATTGATAGGGTCGTTCTTGGCCAGCACGGCGCGATGCCCGCGGTCAACTCTAAGGGCGTCGCGATGCTGGCCGGCCACGCACCCGTTACAGAAGCCGGCTGGGGCATTGTGATGCAGCGCGCCAGGTCGTCTACCCTGGCGGCACTGGACGACTTTGTGTTCGATGTCTTTTCCAAGATTGCGCCGCTGGGCTTACTGACCCTGCTTCTGACATGGATAGCCGCAAACGCCATCGCAAAGCCATTACGACAATTGGCCCGCCATGCCAGAAACATGAACAACAAAGATGCCGAGGGCTCCATCGCCACCACGCGATCTTGGTATTTTGAAGCCGATCAATTGCGCCGCGCACTGCTGAAGGGCGTGAAGTACATGCAGGCCAAGATAGAGCGGCTGCATGCGGACAGCTCTACCGACCCCTTGACCGGTTTGCTCAACAGGCGCGGTCTGGAAGAGGTTCTTGTACGCCACGCTGCATCAGGCGTACCGTTTTCCATCATTATTCTGGACGTCGACCGCTTCAAGCTGATCAACGATACCCACGGGCATGGCGTTGGAGATGATGTGATCCGGGCCCTGGCGGATTTGATGCGGGCCAACACCGGGCAAGGCGACACCTTATGCCGTGCCGGCGGTGACGAATTTTTGCTGCTGCTGCCCGGAGCCGACACGGCCACTGCCGCTCTGACTGCCGAGCGCCTGCGCGCTGTAGCGGCAAACACCAGCATGACTGAAGTAGGCAAGATCACGCTGTCTTTGGGCATTGCGTACTGGCCGGGAGGCGACACGCCCATCAGTACGACCTTGAAGGAGGCCGATGATGCGCTGTATGACGCCAAGCGTAGTGGGCGGGATCAATACAAAATAGCAACATCGGCTTGACACAGCCGGTTTGGACGTTGAGCACTCCGGGCGCCGTGCATGGCCCTGAGAACCATAACTCGTCGGCCAGCCAAGCCGAACGCGTTGACACCATGCAATTAACGGGCAACACCATTTTCATTACGGGTGGAGGCTCTCGCATTGGCCGCGAACTGGCAAGGCGCTTCAATGATCTGGGCAGCGCGGATCGTAGCCGGGCGCAGAATGGCCCCGCTGCCATCAGCACCTTCTCGCAGCAAGTCGTGAAGCAGCACCCCGAACTTAATGTCCTGATCAACAACGCCGGCATCATGCGTTATGAAGACTTGAGCAAAGCCCGCGATCTCCATGATGCCGAGGCGCAGATCACCACCAACCTGCTCGGGCCCATCCGTCTGACCAATGCACTGATCAATCATCTGACGACGCGAGCGAACCCTGTGGTGGTCAATGTATCGTCCGGCCTGGCCTTCGTGCCGCGATCCGATGCCGGAACTTACGGCGCCTCCAAGGCCGCCATCCATTCCTACACCTTGTCGCTACGGGAGCAGCTTAAGGGGCAGGTGAAGCTAATCGAGATCACTCCACCCGCAGCTTAATGCTCATGCAGCGTGGGTGAAGCAGAGCGCCGAGATCGGAGCAACTTTGCGCGGTCACGTCGGTACGTTCCAACACGGCTGGCTTCCGATAAATGCCGACATGCGTCGGGCCCGCATATCGCCTTATGGAGGCGCCAATTATCACCGAATGATATTTAAGATAGAGAAGACACCCTTTACCCGCATAATTCTCTCTGCTAACCTTACGACTTTCGCAATAATTGATAAAAATGTCGAACAAGACGATATACGGGGGAGCGATGAGGATGACAACAGACTATGATTTGATCGTAGTAGGCTCGGGCGCTGCGGGCTTAGCGACCGCGATTACAGCTGGCCATTTTGGTCTATCTGTTCTGATTCTTGAAAAAGCAGACGTCATTGGGGGCACCACGGCATTGTCCGGGGGCTGGCTTTGGGTCCCCGGGAATGAATTGGCCCAAGACGCTGGCGTCAATGATTCCTTAGCGGCGGCACGCACGTATATCGCCAATGAAGCAGGGCCTCACTTCGACGGGGAGCGTGTAGACAGCTTCCTTGCCCACGCGGGAGAGATGGTGAGTTTCTTCCGACAGCATACAGCTGTCGATTTCAATTTCGGCAACAACTACCCAGACTATCACCCCGATCACCCCGGGGGAGCGCAACAAGGAAGGTCGATACATCCCAAGCCGTTCGACGGCGCGAAACTGGGTAGGGCATTATCACAGCTCGCTCGGCCCATGCCCGAGTCCACCTTCATGGGGATGGGACTTAACAGCGGGCCTGATTTAAAACATTTCCTGAATGCAACGCGTTCCTTACGCTCAGCGGCCTTCGTGATGGGAAAAATCGCGGACCATATGTTCTCCATCCTGCGCCACGGACGAGGCACCCGGTTGGTCAATGGGAACGCGTTGGCGGCGCGATTGTTCCGCACTGTTCTCGACATGCAGATCCCTTACCGAACATCAACACGTGTCGTTGATCTCGTTCGCGAAGACAACACGGTGGTAGGCGTTGTGGTCGACGCAAACGGTGAGCGCGAGAGAATTCTCGGCAAGCACGGCGTTGTTCTGGCAGCTGGCGGCTTTCCACAAAATTCGGAACTCAAAGCGAAGTATTACGGCCACCCTACCGAGCGGAACCATCACGTCTCGTTAGCGCCTTTTGCTAATACAGGGGACGGAACCTCAATGGCTATCTCGCACGGTGCACGCATCAATGAAAACCTCTCCTCCTCCGCTGCGTGGGCGCCTGTATCAATCATAAAGAGGCCAGATGGATCCACGGGAAGATTCTTCCATTTGATTGATCGAGCCAAGCCTGGAGTGCTGGCTGTGACCGTAGATGGCGAGCGGTTCGTCAATGAAAGTACAAACTACCATGATTTCGTTCGAGCCCTGATCGATGCATGCGATGGGCGCCAAGACGTCCAATGCTTCATGATGTGCGACCATCGCGCGTTACGTCGCTACGGACTTGGTGCGGTTAGGCCGTCGCCATTGGGCTACAAATCATTCATTCGCTCTGGCTATCTACTGCGGGGAAGCACGGTTGAGCAGTTAGCGAGATGCGCTGGCATCCAACCTGGCAGGCTAGAGGCCACCGTGGCGCGCTTCAACGCGGACGCCAGGGAAGGCCGCGACGCACTGGGAAAAGGTTCCACATCCTATCAGCGCCTGCTTGGCGATTCCGACTTTACCCCGAACCCTTGTGTGGGCGAGATGAAGGATGGACCTTTCTATGCGGTGAAGGTACTTCCGGGAGACTTGGGCACCTACGTTGGTATCGACACTGACTCGGAAACGCGCGTGCTGGATATCCATGGTCAGCCAATTCCAAATCTATACGCCGTGGGCAACGATTCTGCGTCGATTTTCGGTGGCGCATACCCAGGCGCCGGCGCTACGCTTGGTCCCGCTATGACCTTCGGCTATCTCTGCGGCAAGCAGGTGGCAAGAGCCGCTTCGTCTGAGCAAGGCGCTACTTCGAGCAAAGCGGCGATCTCGTCAATGACGACCTTTGCGTAAACCTTCACGATTACTGCATTACAGGATTACAACCGGCATGAGCTATCAGTTCGCAGATTACCCTTTCAAAGCTAAGACCTATCAGGCAACGTTACCGGTCCTTGTTGACGGCAAAGAAGCAGAGCGCAAAAAGGTCATTGTGGTGGGCGGAGGTCCTGTGGGACTTTGCGTTGCCTTAGGGCTGGCTAACCATGGCATTCCTTGCGTTTTAATCGAGGCAGACGATTCTGTCTGCTCCGGTAGTCGTGCGATTTGCATCTCGCGTCGTAGCCAAGAGATCCTGGAGCGCCTGGGTGCTTTGCACGGTTTCACAGAAAAGGGGCTGCCATGGACCGGGGGGCGTAGCTACTACCGTAATACTGAGGTGCTGCATTTCAAGATGCCCCATGACGACAACCAGAAACTTCCCCCAATGCTCAATATCGAGCAGTTCTACATTGAACAATTTCTGCTAGACGAAGCAGAACGTCGGTCAGACCTTATTGACATCCGCTGGGCGACTCGCGTCACCGAAGTGCACGCGCTTGACGATAAGGTGACATTGAAATTGGTCTCTGACAAGGGCGAGCACCTGATCGAGGGAGACTGGCTGGTCGCGGCCGATGGCGGCAGAAGCATAGTTCGCGAGGAGTTAGGGCTCGAGCTCAAGGGAACCAGCTATGAAGGACGTTATGTCATTGTCGATATAGCGCTAGAGACAGACTTGCCTACGGAGCGATTGGCCTGGTTCGACCCCCCATCTAATCCTGGTTCTTCTATTTTGATGCACCGGCAACCAGACGGAGTCTGGCGCGTTGATTATCAGATCGGCCAGAACGAGGATCCTGACGAAGCAATAAAGCCAGAGAACGTGATACCGCGCGTACAAAGCCATCTGGAGATGATAGGCCAATCCGGTCAATGGTCACCGATCTGGATCACCATGTATAAGGCGCATGCGCTTTCCCTGGAGAAGTATCGGCACGGTCGCGTATTGTTCGCTGGGGATGCAGCGCACTTGGTGCCTATATTTGGTGTGCGCGGTGCGAATTCGGGTATCGATGATGCAGATAATCTTGCCTGGAAGCTTGCCTATGTCATAAAAGGCCTGGCCGATGAGCACCTGCTCGATACGTACTCGGAGGAGCGGGTTTATGCCACCCGGGAGAACCTGAGCTACGGTACGAAAAGCACCGAATTTATGGCACCGCCAACGTTCGCTTTCGAGCTAATGCGTACGGCGGTCTTAACACTTGCGCTAAACCATTCTGAGGTTCGCCCGCTGATAAATCCTCGCCAGACTGCGACGATAACGTATTTGAATTCTCCCCTGAACCATCCAGATGTTGATAAAGAGTGGTTCAGCAATGGACCGGTCCCTGGTGCTGTGCTGGTAGAAAGCCCCGTAACCATTCAAGACGATGATGAGGCATCCCAAGCACACTTGACCGATCTGATAGCACCAGTATTTACGGTAATGCTTTTCACGGACGGCAGAGGTGGGTCGGCAGATACGCTCAAATTGCAAAGTGCTATGGATACCAGAGGCGTGCCGTTTCGCGTATTGACGCTCGCTGCCACTGCAGCCAAAGATGCCTCAGTGGACGCATGGGATGAAAGTGGCCGCTTATTTCAAATGTATGGCGCTGCCTTGAACACATGTTATCTCGTCCGGCCCGATGGCCATGTGTTGGGTCGTTGGAAAAATTTCGAACCAGCAGTGATTGAGGCGGCAGTCGAAGCCGTTCTTGCCACCCGCGAACTGGAGGTTGCAGCATGAAACCAGAAGATCTTGATCTCGTTTATACCGAGCTTTGTAACACCATGACGGAGGCCGGCAAGGAGCGGGCAGAGCTGTTCTTGGCGCGCCTTGCTTTGCTATTCATTATCAACACGACAGATCTAGAACAAGTGCGCAAGCTGATCGCGGAGGCCGCTGCAATTGAGCCTATCCAAACAACAGGGTAAGTCGGCCTCGCAAGCAGTAGGGTTTTCCCGTTCAAAGAAAAAGATCGCCCCTAAATTTATTGCTATATGATAATCTCACGTCAAATACGTGTGAGTTAGAAGTTTTATCGCATTATTCGATATCCAAAAACCAGTGAATGCGTCTCAAACCAAAAGTAATGGAGAGGAGTTACATGCCCAAGAAATTTTTGCTAAACGCTGCTGCAGTAAGTATTGGCCTAGCCGCTAGCGTAAGTGTCGCCGCACCCTTAAAGATCGCAATGATCGAAAACTTTACTGGCCCCATGGCTCAGACCGGCATCCCATTTGTTGAGGGGGTGCGATATGGTATTGAGAAGGCCAACGAAGACGCGGGAACGAAAGGGCCAATCCTTGAACTCATCGAGCTCGATAGCAACGGCGGGCCGACCGTCGTGTCGGACCGGCTTAAGAGTGCCATTGCTCAAGGCGCACGCGTTGTATCTTCGGCAGCCTCTTCAGTCGTTGCCGCCCAATTGAGCGAAGAGATTCGTAAGTTCAATATCAGGAATCCGGGAAAAGAGGTCATCTACTACAACGTGGGATCTGAAGCGGCCGAACTCACCGGAGAGAAATGCCATTACTGGTCATTCCGGCTTGGCACGAATCCGTACATTCGTATGGGGGCTCTCGTCAAAGTCATGAAAGAGGAAGGTGTTCTAAGCGACAAGATCTTCTCGATCAATCAGAACTATTCATACGGTCATGACATGCAGAAGGCACAGGCACAGGCAGTAGAAAAATGGGGGGGAGAAATAGTCGGATCCGTGCTGCATGACACAAATAAAATTCAGGACTTCTCACCCTATGTGGCTCGGATCAAGGCATCAGGCGCAGAAACCATCCTGACTGGGAACTGGGCGAACGACGTCATACTGCTATTGCGGGCTGTCGGTGCGGCCGGCCTCGACGCTCGCATTGGCAATACGTCGCTCGATACCACTGGAACCCTTAGCAACGCGGGCCCCGCCGCCTTGGGTGCTTATCTCGTGAAACCTTACAACATTGAGGCCGGAGGCGAACAAGGCACTGCGTTTATCGAGGATTTCAAAAAGAAAATCGGTCACTATCCGACGTCGGAAGAGCCGACGAGTGCATTCGCTATTTCATTGTTGAACGCAGCGCTTCAGCAAGCTGACTACGATGGCAAAGAAGATTTTCCCATGCTGAAGTTGGTACAAGCACTTGAAACGACGACCTGGAAGTCTCCGCTCGGCGAGATGTCGATCCGTTCGGAAGATCATCAAGCGCTTTTGCCAATTACAGTCAGCACGGTGAGTAAGGACGCAAAGTTCCACGTGGACGGAACAGATATGGGCTTCAAGCTGATAAAGGTGGTATCTGCGGAAGACGCAGCAGCTCCGCCATCTCAGCAATGCAAAATGCAGCGTCCGAGTTAAACCGGCCACCGGCAGGGGCATGGCAAAGGGGTACGCAACCTAACTGACCAGCGTATACCCCAAGACGTGGCCCTTGCCGTTTTGTTCCCTGGCTCAAGGATCATCGATGGAATTCATTATTACCTCCGCGTTAAACGGACTGGTTTACGGCTTGTTGCTGTTTGTCGTCTCCGCCGGATTGACGCTAATTTTTGGAATGATGGGTGTACTTAACTTTGCGCACGTCTCGTTCTATATGCTCGGAGCGTACTTGGCGTATACGTTAAGTGGCTTTATAGGTTTCTTCTGGGCGCTGGTCGTTGCTCCCTTGCTGGTCGCGGCTCTTGGAATTTTCGTAGAGCACTTCATGTTGCGCCGGGTGCACCGCCATGGGCATGCCCATGAACTACTGTTGACTTTTGGGCTTTTCTTTCTACTTCAAGAAGTCGTGAAAATGTTCTACGGCAATGCACCGGTAGCTTACCGTCCGCCGTCAGAGCTCGCCTTCACCGCGTTCAGTTTATTTGGAACCGACTTCCCTGCCTACCGATTGTTCGTAGGCTTGACCGCATTCCTTCTCTTTGTAATTTTATTTCTTGTCCTGCGTTATACCCGAGTCGGAATTATTGTTCGCGCCGCGGTACGTCGACCGGACATGGTTGCGGCACTGGGCCACAATGTCCCCGCTGTTTTTATGAGCGTATTTGGCTTAGGCGCTTGGATGGCTGGCCTTGCCGGCGCCGTCGGCGGGGCACTGCTAACTACAAACCCTAACATGGCCTTAGAAATGGGGCTCATCGTGTTCGTCGTTGTGGTTGTGGGTGGCCTAGGCTCTTTAGGAGGTGCCCTGATCGCGTCACTGCTGATCGGGATGATCACATCGTTCTCCGTCGGGTTGCAGTTCTCGTTGGCTGACGTTGCAGGGATATTTGGGCTGAATGAAACGGCTATGGCAATGGGCGGGCTAATGAATCTGGAACTCTCTACGTTCTCAGCTGCAATGCCTGTATTGCTTATGCTCGTTGTGCTTCTGGTCCGTCCCGCAGGTCTAATGGGCGAGAGGAATTGAAGATGAAGTTCAAAAGAAACGTGCCAATGTACTCGCTCATTTTGGCGGTACTGATGATTGTTCCCTTATTCCTCCCTTCATATGCCATCAGTGGCTTATCCAACGTACTAATTTCCGCCCTCTTCGTCCTTGCGTTCAGTCTCCTGTTGGCGCAGGGTGGAATGCTGTCTTTTGGGCATTCCGCATATTTCGCAATCGGAGCGTTCGCAACGCTTCATGCCATGAATGCAGTGGCTGATGGAAACCTTGCAGTCTCTACACCCTTCCTGCCAATTTTTGGGGCATTGGCTGGACTAGCGACTGGCGTCGTCGCGGGTTTCTTTGCCACCCAGCGAAGCGGCGTCTACTTTTCGATGGTTACGCTTGCGATAGCAGAACTGTTTCATACTGTGGCCCCCAACCTGCAAACTGTTTTTGGTGGGGAAACAGGGGTGTCCTCCATGCGCATGCCGTGGGCTGGAATCAGCTTTGGTCAAGAAATTGAGGTGTACTACCTGATCCTGGTTTGGGTTGCGTTGTGCGCTGCCATCATGTATCTGTACACGCAAACTCTTAGCGGCAGGGTAACCGTGGCTCTGCGCGAAAACGAGCGGCGGCTCGCATTCCTCGGATATAACGTACATGCGACGAAAATTCTGATCTTCTCCATCTCTAGTATGTTTACTGGGGTCGCCGGCGGGCTGTTAGCGATGGCAAACGAGTCGGCCAGCTACGAACTCTTCAGTTTTACGTTCTCAGCTAGCGCTGTTCTGTATACCTACATCGGGGGGATCGGAACATTTCTCGGGCCAGCAATCGGTGGAGCAGCAATGACGTTTTTCGGGCACGTTGTGTCCGATATGACTCGCCTCTGGTTGCTCTATCAGGGCATCATATTCGTGCTTATCATGATGTATGCCCCTTACGGCATATCCGGCTTAGTGAAGCAAACCGATGGAACCGAGCGTCTTCGTGATCGCAATATAAAACGCACGCTTATGCTGGCACCGATGCTGGCTATCACGGCGGCAACGGTTTTCTTGTGCGAACTGATAAACACCATTTTATCTCGCGACTACCAAAGGCTCTTGGATAGCACGGGCATATGGCACGACGTCGAGCTCTTCGGGCGAGCTTGGACCCCTAGTGAGCTGATTGTCTGGGCGGTGCCCTCCGCCATCGTGATTCTTTCAGTTTCATTGATAGTTCGAATATCCAGGCATCGCCGAACGCCTGGCTTAACGATGTCGCCCCAGGGAGGCTCCGTATGACCACTGTGCTTAAGACGGTTGACCTTCGGAAGAGCTTCGGCTCACTTGAGATCATTCGCGGACTGACATTAGAAGTTCAACAAGGTGAGCGGCACGCCATCCTCGGGCCAAACGGCGCCGGGAAATCGACACTATTTCACCTGATATCTGGGCTGCTGCCATCGTCTTCAGGAAGCATCTGGCTGAAAGGCCAAGAGATTACGAGCTTGGCCTCTCATCGGATTAGTCGACTGGGGTTATCGCGATCATTTCAGATCACCACTATTTTCCCCAAAATGACTGTGTTTGAAAACCTCAGAATCGGCGTTATGGCTAAGCACCATAAGCGCTTTAGTCTCAAACTGGCCAGCCGCCAAGCGGACATAATCAGCGACACGGACGCGTTGATTGAACAAATCCGGCTGGAATCGGTTCGAGATAATCTCGCAGGCGATCTGACTTACTCCGAGCAAAGGGCATTGGAGATCGCGATGGCCCTCGCCTCGGGCGGTGACGTGATTTTATTGGATGAGCCCACGGCCGGGATGTCGCGGGAAGAGTCGATGTACATCGTGGACCTTGTCCGTCGGGTTACCGAGGGTAAAACACTCCTCCTCATCGAACACGACATGGATGTCGTCTTTTCATTGGCCGACAGGATTTCCGTCCAGGTTTATGGCGAAATCATCGCAACAGGTGAGCCCGAGGCGATCCGGCAGAATAAGCGCGTTCAAGAGGCATATTTAGGTGAGGCGTCATCATGAGCTTGCTTGAAGTCACAGGATTGAATGCGCACTATGGGAAGAGTCACGTTCTGACCGGAGTTGACCTGACGTTGGACGAAGGCGAGATCATAAGCGTCCTTGGCCGCAATGGCTCCGGCCGTTCGACGATGCTCAAAGCAATCGTCGGATTAGTCAAACCGTCACAAGGCTCAATCAAGCTGGCCGGCCGCGAACTTGTTGGCCTACCATCCCATGAGATTGTGAGAGCCGGTTTGGGCTTTGTGCCCGAAGAACGCCTAATATTCGATAACCTCACAGTCGAAGAGAATCTCGTCATCGGCATCGGAAAACCCAAAGCCGGGACCCCCCGGTGGACGATCGATGAGATGTACGGTTATTTTCCCCGCCTTCATGAACGACGTGGCGCGAAAGCCGGGAATCTATCGGGCGGAGAGCAACAGATGCTGACGCTTTGCCGCTCATTGCTCGGAAATCCGAAAGCCATATTAGTTGACGAACCCACGGAAGGATTGGCTCCCCAAATCGTCGAGCATCTAGTTAGCGTTTTGCTCGATATTCACAAAAGAGGTGTAGCAATTGTCCTAGTGGAGCAAAAGATGACAATCGCACTTCGCATCGCCCAACGTTGCTTGGTCATGGGGCGAGGGATCATCGTTTTTAATGGCAGCCCCGAAGAGCTACGTTCCGACGCAGAAGTCCGGCGGAACTGGTTGGAGGTCGCATGATAGTAAAGTCCGCAGGGGTAGCAAATGCACAAGATTAACAATCAAGCTGAGTACGACGTACTCGTCATCGGCTCCGGCGCAGGAGGGTTCTCCGCTGCGATAACGGCCCTCGACGAGGGGCTGAGCGTTCTGATGGTCGAAAAAGACGTTTGCTTCGGAGGTACGACTTCGAGGTCGGGAGGGTACATCTGGATACCTGGTAATCGGCTAGCGGAAAAAGAAGGTATCAAGGACGATGCCAACAGCATCCGGACGTATTTAAGGAATGAGCTGGGTGATTCGTATGGCTCCGCGCTTTTGAGTCAGTATTTGAAGTCAGGCCCCGAGATGGTCGATTTCTTCGTCAATAAGGTTGGCGTGGAGTTCATGGTCGCCACTCAAATGCCCGATTATCATCCTGACCTACCGGGGAGCTCTCAAGGCGGGCGCTCGCTGCATGTGAAGCCAACCAGCGCAAGTATTCTTGGTGACGAGTTGCCCAGACTTCGGCCCTTGCCGAGAGAGTTGTCGCTCTTTGGCATGGGCATCAGTTCAGGTTCTGATCTAAGCCATTTTTATCGATTTGGCCGATCCGTTCGCTCTACAGTCCGTGTTATCACCTTGTTGGCCAAGTATGGCTTGGATCTCCTTCGATTTGGTCGCGGTCAACACCTGGTAAATGGCAATGCCCTTATCGCAAGACTCGCGCGAGCGCTATTCGATAAAGGTGGATCACTTTGGACTTCATCCCCGGCCACCGAGCTATTGATGGAAGGCGGGCGAGTAGCTGGAGCCGTGGTAGTAAAGAATGGGCAACCGATCCATGTCCGAGCTAAGAAAGGGGTGGTTTTGGCAAGTGGGGGCTTCAGTCATGACGTGAACCGACGCAGTGCCATATATAAACACCCGGCCCGGTCAGGTGAGCACCTGTCACTTACGACACCTGGAAATGAAGGTGACGGCGCACGACTCGCCGAGAGCGCTGGCGGACATGTTGACACTGGGGTTACAAACGCGGGCGCTTGGATGCCCATCTCGAAGGTTCCTAGGCCTGACGGTACATGGGGACCATTCCTTCATTCGGTCAACCAAGGCAAGCCTGGAATGATCGCTGTGTTGCGGAACGGCGAGCGTTTTGCCGACGAAAGTCTCTCTTACCATGATTTTGTTGAGAAGCTCATCTCTATGCCGGAGGCGGGACGCCCAGCCGGTGCGTATTTGATTTGCGATCACAAAGCGTTCAGTAAGTACGGGTTGGGCTACGCAAAGCCGTTTCTCTCCACGAAGAAACTTGAGGCTAGCGGATATTTAATAACAGCAAGCACCGTCACCGAGTTGGCTACGAAAGCCCATATTGACCCGGACGTCCTCGCGAATACTGTTAGCACATACAATATTTCCGCGCGTGATGGCCTGGACCCGGCATTTGGCAAAGGTAAAAGCGCGTATGGACACTTTTTAGGTGATCTAACGGCCCCTAATCCCAACGTCGCCCCATTGGAACAAGCGCCTTTTTACGCCGTATGGATGTACGCCGGAGACATAGGAAACTTTGCTGGCATTAAAACCAGCGAGAATGCACAAGTAGTGCGCGAAGATGGGGTAGCTATTGAAGGCCTGTTTGCGGTTGGCAATGACATGAGCAGCGTGTTTAACGGCAGATATCCAGGAGGCGGATCTCTTATCGGGCCCGCCATGACCTTCGGCTATGTTGCCGCTAAGTTTTTGAGTCGAACTGATGGCGCTGTGTCGGCTCAATAAAGGAAATAAAAAACCATGCAAGGTTCTGACAGCGATCGATTGACGAAAAGAGGAAATCACCCTATCACCGAGCCATCGGTTTTGAAAAGAGTCGGCGCTATTCTGGAGCTCTTCAGCGAGGATACTCCGTTAATTACCCTAAACGATCTAGTGCGGCTATTGGGGATTAGCACGCCTACCGCCTATCGCTATGTTGCAGATCTTTGCGACATGGGCATGCTTTCACGAGTGTCCGGTTGCTATACCCTTGGGCCGAAGGTACTAGAGCTCGGCTATCTCATCAATAAATTTGATCCGATTCTTTCTGCCTCCAAGGCACTCATGAGCGACTTGTGTACCAAAAGTGGCTGCCATGTCCTCTTTTCCAAGGTTTACGGACAGAATCTGATCAACATCTACTATGCAAAAGGAAGCGACCTTAAAGATCTTAATTTTGTTCCAGGTCGAAAAATGCCGTGGTTCAAGGGGTCTCAGGCTCGTTCCACGCTTGCTTACCTTGATCGCAGGAAATTGCGCCGGATTTATGACTTGAACGAGGGCGACTCAGCGCGTGATGAAGTAGGTGCCGACTGGGACTCATTCTGTAAGGAGCTCGCACAGATTCGACGAGCGGGGCACTATATCTCCCGCGGCGAGCTGGATGAGGGTGTCACCGGTGTTGCTGCTCCCGTCTTCGATGAAGAGAACGAAGTCTTGGGCAGCTTAGTGTTGGCATTTCCGACCGCTGCTCCACCGTGGGTAGGGGAAGAACTGATTGCCAATGTGGTGATGGATCACGCCAGGAAGATTACCGAAGCCATTGCGAACCTTACTATCGCAGAAAACAATGTCTTAACTATTAAGCGTGAATGATCGCATTGATCCGCGGTTCGAAGTTTAGACGTACTGCGCTCCCTGCTAACACGGGCCGTCTATCGATGGATATGGTCGGGGCGACATGATTCGAACATGCGACCCCTGCGTCCCGAACGCCTTCCTAGCCCTTTGGCCTGAGCATCGGGTGTATTGTCAATCTCGCAGACAATCGACAGTAGCTATGGCAGCGACCGTACCCCTGTGGGACATCGTGCTGCAAGTCACGGATATAACACGGCGGTGTTAACATCGGCGCCACCGTCGGCACGCCGGCCGGCCTTGAAAGAAACCATTCCGCCGGAGCGCACTACCTTGAAATACCGCAAACTTGGACACACAGACCTTGATGTCAGCCTGATCGGCCTGGGCACCATGACGTGGGGTGAGCAGAACACTGAATCCGAAGCTCACCAGCAGATTGATTACGCCTTGACGCAGGGTGTGAACCTGGTGGATGCCGCTGAAATGTATCCCGTGCCGCCCAAGCCGGAGACACAAGGCCGCACGGAAACGTATATTGGCACCTGGCTGGCCAAAACCGGACGACGCAAGGACATCGTATTGACCAGCAAAGTCTCGGGCCCCGCCACCGACCCGAAACGCCCTGGCCATATTCGTGGCGGCCAGACGCGTTTGGATCGCAAGAACATGACCGAAGCGCTGGACGCGAGCCTGAAACGCCTGCAGACCGATCATCTTGATCTGTACCAATTGCACTGGCCGGATCGCACCACCACCACATTCGGCCGCCCAAACTACCCCTGGAAGGCTGACGCCTACACAGTGCCCGTTGAGGAAACCCTTGAGGTCCTGCAAGACTTCGTCAAGGCGGGCAAGGTACGCCATATTGGGGTATCCAACGAAACACCCTGGGGCGTGGCGCAATACCTGAAGTTCGCCGAAACGCGTAAGCTCCCCCGCATCGTATCTATTCAAAACCCCTACAGTCTGCTCAACCGCATCTACGAGAACGGCCTGTCCGAATTCAGCCACCTGGAAGGCGTGGGGCTACTGGCGTACTCGCCCTTGGCCATGGGTGTGCTGTCGGGCAAATACCTGAACGGCGCCCGCCCAGACGGTGCCCGCATGACGCTGTTCACGCGTTTCGACCGCTACTCGAAGCCCCAGGCTGAACGTGCTACGGCCGAGTATGTGCAGTTGGCACGTGACCACGGCTTATCTCCTGCAACCATGGCGCTGGCGTTTGTTAACCAGCAGCCCTTTGTCACCAGTAACCTGATAGGCGCAACCGGGCTGGATCAGTTGAAGGAAAATATCGACAGCGTCGACGTTACGCTATCAGAAGAAATGCTGGAAGCCATCCAGGCCATCCATCTACGTTATCCGAATCCGTCGCCTTAAGCCACCTCTTATGCTTGCAAACCGGCGGTGATGCAGGTTCAGCGAGTAGCTGACCGGTGCATCACTCCGCAGCGTTCTGCCAAGGCTGAAAGGCGCTTATCCAATGTCCAGAGCTCAGTTTGTGGCGTCATCATGGTCGAAGCCAAGAGCAGCATATCAACCAGCCCGCAGCCTAAACCGTAAAGTTTTTCGGATTCAACGAAATCCAAGGTTTCTTTCAGGGTTGCTTGTTGGGAGTGCTGCAGGCTATCGAGATCGACCAGAGTACGTGCCCGATTGGGTGGGGTTCCACAGGCCAATTCACCAAGAACCATGGGATGCACCAAAGCACGGTCGCGCTCCAGCAAATAGACCAATCCTTGATTCTCCCGTCGGAAGTGATCGACCCATACCGAAGTATCAACCAATACACCATTCATGCTTCGGCGGGCTCCTGTCGGCGGCGCGGTATATCAGGCATTTGTGGCGCTTCCCCCCGAGAGCCGCAAGCCGTTTCGCAGACTGTACACGCACATACGTCTTGACGGCTTCACGAATAAGATCGGCTTTTTCGATACCTGGGTCAGCTACTTGCAGCGCTCTTTCAAACAATGCATCGTCAATCGTTACTGTAGTTCGCATTGTCGTCTCCATTAATCCAGCATCAATATATGCATCATATTACATCAAAACTATGTTTGCGCCTGCGTTTCCCCCATGCGCGAGGACCTATGCACCAATACCCCGCAGCTCAAACAAAAAGCCCTTGCATAGCAAGGGCTTAATATGGAACTACTGGTCGGGGCGACATGATTCGAACATGCGACTCCTGCGTCCCGAACGCAGTACTCTACCAGGCTGAGCTACGCCCCGACTTGCAACATAAGCTTGTCACGTACGCCCTGAAAGCTGCGCCCGCAACAACGGGATTTTTACCGATCGCGTTCTATCGCGAAAGAACAAAATTCTAGCAAAGATTCCTGATGAACGGAAATAGGCAAACCCTGCAAGGCCTCGCGTGCCAGCTCGGCTTCCGCGGTTGCTGCTACGCGGGTGTAGTCCAGCGCCTCGGTGTCCTGGATGGCGCGGGCCACGGCTGAAAAATCGGCCTCTCCGGTGCGGATGGCGTCTTGTATCAGTTGCTTCTGTGCGGCGCTGCCCACCTCCATTACTCTGATCAATGGCAAGGTAGGCTTGCCTTCGCGCAGGTCGTCCCCCACGTTTTTCCCCAGCGCATCGGCGTCGCCGCTGTAATCGAGCACGTCGTCGATCAGCTGGAAGGCTGTGCCTATGTGCCGGCCATAGGCGGCAGCGGCCGCCTGCTGGGCGGTTGTCGCCCCGCCGACGATGGCGCCAACTTCTGTTGCCGCCTCGAACAGCTTGGCTGTCTTGTAACGCACCACTTGCAGGTAGCGCTCCATCGAAACATCGGGGTCGTGCACATTAAGCAACTGCAGCACTTCGCCTTCGGCGATGACGGTGGTGGCGGCCGATAGGACCGACATGGCGGGCATGGAGTTCGACTCCACCATCATCTCG
Organism: Pollutimonas thiosulfatoxidans; assembly: GCF_004022565.1. Lineage (NCBI taxonomy): Bacteria > Pseudomonadati > Pseudomonadota > Betaproteobacteria > Burkholderiales > Alcaligenaceae > Pollutimonas > Pollutimonas thiosulfatoxidans. The sequence continues at coordinate 3,352,246 of NZ_CP022987.1, read as the reverse complement.
AACGAGCGCGAATACAGATAATCACCCACCAACACGCTGGCGGCGTTGCCAAAGACGGCGTTGGCCGTGCTGCGCCCGCGTCGCAAGTCTGATTCATCCACGACGTCGTCATGCAACAGGGTGGCGGTATGGATGAACTCCACCACGGCCGCCAGCAGATGGTGGTTGGTGCCTTGGTAACCCAAGGCTTTGGCCATGATCAGCAACAGCGCCGGTCGCATGCGTTTGCCGCCGGCCCCGACGATGTAGTCACCGATGGTGCGTATCAGCACGACCTCGGAATCAAGGCGGGCGCGGATAACCGCATCGACCGCTTTCATGTCGTCTGCAATGGGTGCAATTAACTCGGGGAGATTCAAAGCGAGGTCCGGGCTTAAGTAGGTGTTGATAAGAACGGGCGGATCAAGGCTAGGATTATACGTGACGCAAATTACTGATAGCCGAAGCAAAATTGGCGATAATGCCTGTCTTTGACTATGCACCCCTGGAGACCCAAGTGACTGCCCCCGACCTCACCTCCCTAATCGGACGCGCCGAACGTGTTCTGGCGCAACTTGAGGCGTGGCTGCCGCCGGCCCCCCCGGACATCGACTGGTCCGCGCATGCCTTTCGCTGGCGCAAGCGCGGGGCGCGCGGCTGGCTGGATGCCGTACGCCATATCTCCACGATACACGTGGAGGATCTACAGCACATCGAGCGGCAAAAGGCAATCATAGACCGCAACACCCGTCACTTTCTGCACAAGAAGCCTGCCAACAATGTACTGATGACGGGCGCCCGCGGCACGGGCAAAAGCTCGCTGGTGAAGGCGATGCTGGCCGCTTATGGCGACCAGGGCCTGCGATTGATTGAAGTCGACAAATCCGACATGGCCGACCTGGGCGACATCGTCGATCTGATTGCCCCGCGCCCCGAGCGTTTCATCATCTTCTGCGATGACCTGTCGTTCGAAGAAGGCGAAGCCGGGTACAAGGCACTGAAATCGGTCCTGGACGGCTCGGTCTCGGCCTCTGGAGACAATGTGTTGATCTACGCCACATCGAACCGACGCCACCTGATGCCCGAATACATGAGCGAGAACCTGGGCGCCAAGCATCAGTCGGACGGCGAGATCCACCCGGGCGAAACCGTGGAAGAGAAGATTTCACTGTCCGAACGCTTTGGCCTGTGGCTGTCGTTCTACCCCTTCAAGCAGGACGACTACCTGGACATTGTCAATTACTGGCTGGACCAGCACGGCTGCTCGTCGAAGAACATCCAGGAGTCGCGCACCGAAGCCTTGCAGTGGGCGTTGGAGCGCGGCTCGCGCTCTGGCCGCGTGGCACGTCAATTCGCTCGAGACTGGGCCGCCCGACATGCTTGATCCGGCAGAACAAACGCACAAACCCTTCATTGAAGTAGCGGCCGGCATTATTACCCGGCCGGACGGCAGCCTGATGCTGGGCCAACGCCCCGAAGGCAAGCCTTGGGCAGGCTGGTGGGAGCTTCCCGGCGGCAAGATCGAACCAGGCGAGACCACGCTGCAAGCGCTGGCGCGCGAACTGAAGGAAGAGCTGGACATCGATGTACGCGACGCAACACCATGGGTAACGTATGTGCACGAGTACCCCAAGACCATCGTGCGGCTGGCATTTTGCCGTGTTACCGCCTGGGATGGCGAACCGCGCGGCATGGAAGGACAAGCACTGGCCTGGGTACGGCCCGACCAGCCCATCACCGTCGGCCCCGTCCTGCCTGCCACCGAGCCTCCCTTGCGATGGATGCAACTGCCCGACCACTACTTGATCAGCAATATCGGGAGTAGCGCTCAGTTAACGGCTTGGCTGGACAAGCTGAAGCACGCATTGGACACAGGTATACGGCTGGTGCAGTTTCGCGAACCCGCGTGGGCTGCGCAAGCCAACGCCGAAGCGCTTGCGGCCTACCAAGAGGTATTGCGCCTGTGCCGCCAGGCGGGAGCGCTATGCCTGGTCAACAGTTGCCATCCGCAAGACTGGTGGGCGCTGGCCGACGGTGTGCACCTGCGCGCTGCTGACGCCTTGGCGTTGGCCGGCACCTCAAACAATGACGCCGCAGGCCCAAGTGCCCATAGCCTGGCAGCCGAGGCGTTGCGCGCGCGCATACCGGGCCTGATCGCGGTCTCGGCGCATACGGCAGAAGATCTACATGCCGCCCGCCGTTTGCAGGCGGACTTTGCCGTGCTGGGGCACGTGCTGCCCACGCCGTCTCATGCGGGCGTGGCTGGCATGGGTTGGGCGGGCTTTCGGGCGCTGGCGGAAGACGCCGGCTTGCCGGTCTTTGCCATCGGCGGTCAATCGCCACAAACACTGCAGCAAGCCAGGCAGCACGGCGCACATGGCATTGCCGGAATGCGCCAGTTGTTGGGCTAAGGTTGCGCCGCAGACTCGGGCACAGGCTGCTGCCAGCCGCCGCCCAGCGCAGCGATAAGCTGCACGCTGGCCACCAACCGGTCGGCCGTCAGCGACAAGGCCGCCCTTTCTGTGCTGAGCGCCGTGGTTTCTACTTGCACGACGCTTAGGTAATCGATCAGTCCCGCCTCAAACTGATTTTGCGTCAGGCGTAAGGATGCACGCGCCGCTGCCAGCGCGCGGCCCTGGGTGACTTGCTCTTGCCCGAGCACATGCAGTTGTACGAGATAGTCTTCCACCTCTCGCAAGGCCGTCAGCACGGTCTGGCGATAGGCGGCTGCTTGTGCGTCGTAGCCGGCGCGGGCCTCTTGCAGTTGTGCTTCGCGCGCGCCGCCATCGAAGATCGTCAAGGCCAGCGCGGGGCCCAGAGACCAGAAGCTCGCTGGAGCGGTCAGCCACTGCGCCCACTGACCACTGCGAAAGCCCGCCTGCGCGCTAAGGGTCAGATCAGGGAACCAGGCGGCTTGCGCCACGCCTATGCGCGCGTTGGCTTCAGCGGTACGGCGCTCTGCGGCAGCAACGTCGGGCCGCCTTTGCAACAACTGGGAGGGCAGTGCGACGGGAATCGTGGGCACAGCCGCAGCGCGGGTGGTGGAGTCAAGCGTAAAGCTGCTCGGCGCCTGGCCGGTCAATACGGCAATGGCGTGCTCCAGTTGAGCCCGCTGCCAGTCCAGCGCCAACAACTGCGTGCGCGTATTCTCCAACTGCGTACGGGAGACTTCAACATCCGCTTGCGCTGCAACACCCGCCTCATAGCGGTTTTGCGTCATCTGCAACGAACGCTCATAAGCCTGGACGGTTTGCGCCAGCAAGCGCTGTTCGGCATCCATCACGCGCAAGCGGAAATAGGTCTGCGCCAGGGTAGACTGCATGCTCAGGCGCGTTGCCGCCACATCGGCCGCGCTGGCCTCCAGGCCGGCCTGGCTGGCCTCCACTGATCGGCGCACCCTGCCCCAGACGTCGGGTTCCCAACTGACATTGCCGCTGACGGAATATTGATTGCCGACGCGACTGCCAGGCGAGAACGAGCCGTCGCCGAAGTCGCCACCACCCGCAGTGCCGCCGCCGCTGCCCGAGCGGGTCGCCGATGCCGAGCTGCCCAAGGTGGGGAACAAGCCCGAGCGCGTGGATTGCAGCAAGGCCTGCGCTTGCCGGTATTGGGCCTCCGCCTGTGCAATGTCCAGGTTGGCAGTTTGCAAGGTGGCCATCAAACCCGACAACACCGGATCGTTGAACAATGTCCACCAATTCCCCGGCATCAAGCTGTCCGCCGGCTGGGCACGCACCCATCCCGAATTCATTTGCGCACCGTCCATAGGCTGCGCCCGGTCCATTTCCTTGTAGGTATCCCCAACATCGATGGCCGGTCGTTGATAGTCTGGCCCCACGGCACAAGCGGTGAGCATCAAAGCCAATACCGAAATACCCAGGCTGCGCCAGCGGGATGGAGGAAAGTGAACAAGATGTTTTTGTCGTGTCATGGCATGGTCAACCGGGCGTACCCGCGGGCGATGGCGCCGTAGCGCCTCGCTGGCGTTTGGCCCACAAGCGGAATCGGTCCAGATACAAGTACACGACAGGCGTCGTATAAAGCGTCAGTATCTGGCTAAGTATCAGGCCCCCCACGATGGTCAGGCCCAGCGGCCGCCGCATCTCCACGCCTGGGCCCGAGGCCAACACCAGCGGCAGGGCGCCAAACAGGGCCGATACCGTCGTCATCATGATGGGCCGGAAGCGCACCAGGCAAGCCTGGTAAATGGCATCGCGGGACGAGAGTCCATCGCGGCGCTCGGCCATCAAGGCGAAGTCCACCATCATGATGGCATTTTTCTTGACGATACCAATCAGCAGGAAGACGCCTATCAGCGCGATCAAGGAGAACTCTTCACCCAGCATCAAGAGCGCCAGCAGTGCGCCTATGCCGGCCGACGGCAGTGTCGACAGTATCGTAATGGGATGCACGTAGCTTTCGTACAGTATGCCCAGCACGATGTACATGGTCAGCAGGGCCCCCAGTATCAGCCAAGGTTGCTGCGCCATCGACTCTTGCAAGGCCTGCGCCGTGCCTTCAAAGCCGGCCTGCAACTGGTGTGTGGGCAGACCGGTACGCGCGACGGCGTCTTCAATGGACTGCGTGGCCTGCTCCAGTGAAACCCCCGGCGCCAGACTGAACGAAATCGACTCTGCCGCAAACAATCCCTTGTGCCGCACACTTAGCGGCGCATTACCCACCTCCAGTCGTGTGAAGGCTGACAGGGGCACCCGGTTGCCATCCGCAGTCACGACCTGTACCTGCTTCAAGGATTCGGCGTCCTGCGCATATCGGTCGTCCACGCCCATGACCACGTGATACTGGTTAAGCGGCCCGTAAATGACCGAGACCTGGCGTTGACTGAAGGAATTGTTCAGCGTGGAGGCTATCAGCGACATGTCGACGCCCAGGCGCTTGGCGCCATCCCTGTCGATGATCAGCTCTACCCTGCGACCCTTGTCTTCGATGTCGGACTGCACATCGACCAGCTCGGGCAGGCCTGCCATGGCGCGCTGCACGCGCGGCAGCCAGGTTTTAAGCACTTCCAGCTCGCTGCCCATCAGGCTGTACTCGTACGAGGCGCCCCCTTGACGTCCGCCCACAAAGATATCCTGTTGCGGAACCAGGGTCAGTCGAGCACCCGGCACATCCTGGAACTTGCCGCGCAAGCGATTGACGACATCCATGGCCCCCACCTGCCGCTCCTCCAGGGGCTTGAGCTGTATCATCATGAAGCTGGAATTGCTGCCGCCCCGCCCTCCCGCGAAACCGGTCACGCTTTCGATGGCAGGGTCCTGCAGCAGCGTGTCGCGAAACTGATCCAGCTTGGGTTTCATTGCATGAAACGAGGTGCCCTGATCCACCCGGAAGAAACCCAGCAACTGGCCAGTATCCTGTTGCGGGAAGAAGCCCTTGGGAATCACGCCATACAGATAAATATTCAACCCTATGGTGGCGGCCAGCAGCACCATCATGAAGCGGCCATGCGCCAGCGCCCAGCTTAACGAACGCTTGTAGCCACGCCAGAAGAAAGCGCCCATGGCCCGAAAGCCGCTGGTCAACATGCCGGAACGCCGGGGCGACGCCTGGGCATCCGGGCGCAGCAGGCGGGCGCACATCATGGGGGTCAGCGTCACAGAGATCAACAGCGATACGAGTATCGCCACCGACAGGGTCACCGCAAACTCCTTGAACAGCCTGCCGACAAGGCCGCCCATCAACAGCATGGGGATGAAGACCGCCACCAGCGACAAGCTCATTGCCAACACGGTGAAGCCCACCTCGCGCACGCCCCGTATGGAAGCGCGCAAGGGCGACACGCCGCGCTCGATATGCCGCATGATGTTCTCAAGCACCACAATAGCGTCGTCAACCACAAAGCCTGTGGCCACGATCAACGCCATCAACGATATGGTGTTCAAGGTATAGCCAAACCACAGCATCAGGCTGAAGGTGGTGATCAAGGATGCCGGCACGGCGATCGCCGGGATCAGGGCGGCGCGCAGGTTACGCAGAAAGACCAACACCACCAGCACTACCAGGATGACGGCAATCATCAGGGTGATCTCCGCTTCGTGCAGCGACGCGCGTATGCTGGGCGTGCGGTCCTGCGCGACGGTCAGCTCGACATGGGCCGGCAACATCGCCTGGAATGCGGGAAACTGCGCCCGTATGGCGTCCACGGTTTCTATGATGTTGGCATCGGCCTGGCGCCGCACGATCAGCAGCACTGCTTGGCTGTCATTGAAGAAGCCTGTGTTGAAGACATTCTCGACCGAATCCTCAACCTGTGCCACGTCGCTAAGACGTATGGGCCCGCCGTCGCGCCAGGCCACGATCAGTGGACGGTATTGTTCGGCGCGCGTCAGTTGGCCGCCCGAGCTGATCTGCCAATGAGTACTGTCGTTCTCGACCACGCCGTTGGGACGCATGGTGTTGGCACTGGACAAGGCCGCGCGCACATCGTCCAGCGCCACACCGGCGCTATTGAGCGCCTGCGGGTTCAGGCTGACGCGTATCGCAGGCAAGGAACTACCGCCCACTTCCACTTCACCCACGCCGGTCACTTGCGACAGCTTTTGAGCCAGCACCGTGGCCGCCAGGTCGTATAACTGACCCTGCGTAGCTGTGCGCGATGTCAGGGCCAACACCATGATGGGTGCCGAGGCCGGATTGACCTTGTGGTAGGTGGGATTGCTGCGCAAGCTGGACGGCAGCATGCTGCGCGAGGCGTTGATGGCAGCCTGCACATCGCGGGCGGCGCTGTTGATGTCGCGATCCAGGTCGAACATCAGCGAGATGCGGGTCGAGCCTTCAGAGCTGCGCGAACTCATCTCGCTAAGGCCCGCAATCGAACCCAGCGATTGCTCCAGCGGGGTCGCCACACTGGACGCCATGGTCTCCGGACTGGCGCCCGCCATACTGGCTGAAACCGAGATCATGGGGAAGTCGACCTGCGGCAATGGGGCCACCGGCAGGAACACATAGGCCAGCCCGCCCGTCAGCACCAGGGCCACACACAACAAGGTGGTGGCCACAGGGCGCATGATGAACAGGGTGAACATCCTCATGTCGCGGACCCCGTGTCCGCCGCTTGTGTCTGTCGGCCTGCGCGCACTCGTCGACCCAGGCGGTCGAACATCAAATAGATGACGGGGGTGGTAAACAAGGTAAGCACTTGACTGCACAACAGGCCGCCGACCATCACCAGCCCCAAGGGCTGGCGCAGCTCTGAACCGGAGCCCGTGGCCAGCATCAATGGAATGGCGCTGAACAGTGCCGCCAGCGTGGTCATCAATATGGGCCTAAAGCGCAGCAGGGCCGCCTCATGAATCGCGGCCCGCGGCGCCAGCCCGCGCGTGCGTTCGGCATCCAGCGCGAAGTCGATCATCATGATGGCGTTCTTCTTGACGATGCCGATCAGCAAAATAATGCCGATGACGCCTATCATGTCCAGGTCCGAGCCGGTAAGAAGCAAGGCCAGCAAGGCCCCTATGGCGGCGGAGGGCAAGGTCGACAGTATGGTGACGGGGTGTATGTAGCTTTCGTACAGGATGCCCAGCACGATATACATGGTGGCCACGGCCGCCAGCATCAACCACAAGGTGCTCGACAAGGAAGCCTGGAAAGCGCGCGCCGCCCCCTGGAAGCGCAAGTCCATGGACGCCGGCATATCAAGCTGGGCCTGGGCGCTGCGTACCGCCTCGACAGCATCCGACAACGCCACGCCCGGCGCCAGATTAAAAGAGATCGTCGTGGCGGGAAACTGCCCCAGCCTTTCGATAGATAACAGCGAGCTGGTCTCTTCAATGCGTGCCAGGCTACTGATGGGCACGGGGGCGCCGTCTGCCGTCGGCACATAGATCTGGGCCAGTGCTTGCGGGTTCTGACGGAATTGCGGCGCCACCTCCAGCACGACGCGATACTGCGTCGACTGCGTAAATATGGTGGAAATCAGGCGTTGCCCGAAAGCGTCATACAAGGCGTCGTCTATGGTCGCGTTGCTGACGCCCAGGCGCGCGGCGGCATCGCGGTCAATAAGCAAGGAAGTCTGCAGGCCGCCGGCCTGCAAGTCGTCGACCACATCGCGCAGTTCGGGTACTTGCTGCAGCGCCGACACCAGCCGCGGCGTCCAGTCCAGCAACAAGCCATGGTCCGGATCGGACAGCGTCATCTGGTACTGCGCCCGGCTGATTTTGTCGTCGACGGTCAGGTCTTGTACCGGCTGCATGAACACCCGGATATCAGTCAGTTGCGCCAGCCTGTCGTCCAGCCGCTGGATAACAGCATGGGCATCCGCGCTGCGCTCGGCGACCGGATGCAAGGCAATCTGCATGCGCCCCGTGTTCAAGGTGGCATTAGTGCCGTCTATGCCTATAAATGATGTAACCGCTGACACCGCCGGGTCTTGCAAAATGACATCGACGGCCTGCTGCTGGCGCTGCGCCATGGAGCTGAAGGAAACGGTTTGCGGCCCTTGGCTGATCGCCTGTATCAGCCCGGTATCCTGTTGCGGAAAAAAGCCTTTGGGCACGGCAACATAAAGCAGACCTGTCAGCACCAGCGTGCCCAAGGCCACCAGCAAAGTCAGCCGCTGATGCGCCAGCACCCAATGCAGGCCGCGATCATAAGAGGCAGTCAGCTGCTCCATCCAGCGCCCCGCCTGGCGCTGGAAGCGGCCATAGCTGGCCTCGGATTCGGGCTTGAGCAGACGCGCACACATCATCGGCGTCAGCGTCAAAGAAATTGCCAGGGAAAGCAGTATGGCGACCGCCAGGGTGATGGCGAACTCGCGGAACAGGCGGCCGACCACATCGCTCATGAACAACAGAGGGATCAGCACGGCAATCAGCGATAGGGTCAGCGAGATCAACGTGAACCCGATTTGCGCGGCGCCCTTCAAGGCCGCTTTCATGGCGCTCTCGCCGCGTTCGATATGGCGGGCGATGTTCTCGATCATGACGATGGCATCGTCCACGACGAAGCCGGTGGCGATGGTAAGCGCCATCAGGGTCAGGTTGTTCAGGCTGAAGCCGGCCAAGTACATGATGCCGAAGGTGCCCACCAGCGACAGCGGCACGACAATGCTGGGAATGAGGGTGGCCGTCCAGCTACGCAGAAAGAAGAAGGTCACCAGCACCACCAGGAAGATGGCCACCAGCATTTCGATCTGTACGTGCTTGACGGCATCCCGTATGGTTTGTGTGCGGTCGGCGGCCACGCTGACTTCGACCCCCACCGGCAGGGCGTCCTTCAGGGACGGCAGCAGTGTCTTGACGCGGTCCACGACCTCGATGACGTTGGCGCCCGGCTGCCGCTGTATGTTCAGCAGAATCGCCGGCGTTGTGCCTATCCATGCGGCCTGGCGGATGTTTTCGGCATCCTGCTGCGCGCTCGCCACGTCGCGCAGGCGTAAGGGCGCACCGTTCTCGTAGGCAACGATCAGGTTTTCGTAGTCTTCGATGGAGCGCAGTTGATCATTGGCATTGATCGTGGTGGAGCGTTCGGGACCGTCCAGATTACCCTTGGGCTGGTTCACGTTGGCGCCTGTGATCGCCGTGCGCAAGGTGGCCAGCGTCATATTGTGGGCGGCCAAGGCTTGCGGATTGGCCTGTATGCGTACCGCGGGGCGTTGCCCGCCCGCGATACTGACCAGGCCCACGCCGGAGATCTGCGACAGCTTTTGTGCAACGCGGATATCGATCAGGTCGCGGACCTGGTGCAGCGGCAAGGTGGGCGACGTTACCGCCAGGCTGATGACGGCCGTATCGGCCGGGTTGACCTTGTTGTAGATGGGCGGCGCGGGCAGATCATTGGGCAACAGCGACGAGGCCGCGTTGATGGCGGCCTGCACTTCCTGCTCGGCCACATCCAGAGGCAGATCCAGATCGAACTGCAGGGTGACCAGGGACGATCCACCAGAACTGGAGGAGGTCATCTGCGTCAAGCCCGGCATCTGTCCGAATTGCCGCTCCAGCGGGGACGTCACCAGTGCAGTCATCACGTCCGGACTGGCGCCGGGATACAAGGTGGATACCTGGATGGTTGGGTAGTCCACCTGCGGCAACGCGGCCACCGGCAGCAGCCTATACGCCATGAAGCCGGACAGCAACAGGGCAACCATCGCCAGCGTCGTGGCGACCGGCCGCAGGATGAACAGGCGGGAAATATTCACGCCTGTACCTTAATGGGGATGGGCCATGGCGGGCGCGCCGCCTGTCGGCAGCACGGGCGCCTGGTCCGCATCGGCCTGTGCCGTCATGATCTCGACCACAGCGCCTTCGCGTAAGCGGTCCACCCCTTCCGTCACAACGCGTTGCCCATCTTCCAGGCCGGACTCGATCGCGATCAGGCGCTCGTCCACCCGACCGGTCTGTACCGCCTGGATGTGTACTTTGTTGTCCTGGTCGACGCGATACACGAAGGGCCCGATGGATCCTTGCTGGACGGCCAGCGTGGGAACCGCCAGCGCGTTTGCCGTGCCCACTCGCAAACGCACATTGACGAACTGATTGGGAAAGAGGGATTCGTCTTCGTTGCTGAAGCGCGCCTTGAGCATGACAGTGCCTGTCGCGACATCGATCTGATTGTCGATGGCCATGAGCTTGCCCGAGGCGATTTGCTTGAGGTCATTGCGATCGTACAGGTCTACCTTGAGCGTCGTGCCGGCACGCAGCTGCGCCAACACATCCGGCAGTTGGGCCTGAGGCAATGAAAACCGTACGGATATCGGCTGCGTTTGGGTAATAGTGACGATGCCATCCGTATTGGAAGCATTGACCATATTGCCTTCGTCAACCTTGCGCAGGCCAAGCCGGCCCGTCAAGGGCGCGATGATACGGGTATGGCTAAGTTCGAGCTTGGCGCTATCGACCGCAGCCTGATCGCTTTGGCGCGACCCCAAAAGCTGCTGCACCAGGGCGGCCTGTGCGTCGACCTGCTGCTTCGCGATGGAATTTTGCTTGTACAGCAACTGATAGCGCTGCAGATCGCGTTGTGCGTTCTTGAGCTGGGCCGCGTTCTGCGCCTGCTGACCCAAGGCCTGATCCAGTTGCACCTGATAGCTGCGCGGGTCAATCTGCGCCAGCAGGTCGCCCTCTGTAACCTTCTGCCCGTCCTGGAAGGCAATTTTCTGCAGTTCGCCATCGACCTTGCTGCGCACGGTCACGGTATTGAATGCGGTGACCGTGCCTATGGCCTTGAGTGTGTGCTCGATGGGCGCAATCTGGGCGGTTGCCACACGCACCGGTATGGTCATGCCCGGCATGGTGCGGCCGCCAAAGGGGTTGGTCCCGCCGGTTGCTGGGCCGGCATCCCGGTTCGATATCCAGTACACGCCGGCGGCCAACACCAACACAAGAATCAGCCATGGCAACCATGATCTGCGGGTGCGACGAGTTGCGGCGGGTTCCGACATGCACTGCTCTCCGGGTTCAAACTAAACAGGCGCCATTTTCCCCTATCGACGCCTGGGCGAATACGGAAAATGCCAAATTGAAATGACCCGCAACAACTATTGCCCAAGAGCCTCTAATTTAGAGCCCTAAATATTGCAACGGGACAGCTTGAAGGAGACGTCCGATGTGACTGGCTGGGGTTTGAGTTCGCAGTCTTGCGTCGCGAAGCGTACCCAGATCACATACTTGTTGGCGCTCATTTCGGGGAAGATATTCAGTGCGGAATCGACCCACACGCGCAGCAGCTGGAACAGCTTGCCGCCCAACATTTCCTGGTAAGCACCCTGCTTGGCCACCAGATCGACGACGTCACCGGAATCGCGCAGCAAGCGCAAGATAAGGGCCAAGCCCTTATACAGCGGCAGGAAGGGAGTGATCCAGCGGTGCAGGTCGCCCGACCGGACTTCCGCCGGCTTGATCTGCCAGGAGTAATAAGACGGCATGTCCACCTGCGACGAGCCGCCCGGCACCGCGATGCGGCCGCGTAAACTGGACAGCCATTCGTTGTCGCGCAGTTCTTGTCCGATGCGGCCCTGCGCGCCAAGTTCGGCCGAAGCGCCTTGTATCTCGGCCAGCATGGTGTCAAGCATGTGGGCATCAACGCCAGGGTGCTGGCGCAGCGCCCCTAAGGCGACGCGCTGCCGTTCGAGATCTTGCAGCACGGCGCCGCGCAGGTCGCTGCGGTCGCAGATGTCGAGCAGGTCGAATAAAGTGGCCACCGAAACTTGGTGGTGATGGACATCGGTGCCCTTGGCGAAAAAAAACAGCCGCTCGAACAGGTACTCGACCCGGAGCAGGGACCTTACGCGTTCATTGCATGGATATTCATAGAGAATCACGCGAACAAAAACCTTTATGTATGACGGGTACCGTTGCCGAAGAGCGAACCGGATTACTGCTTGGACTGGGCGCACCAATAGTCGTGCAACTGTCGCGCTCGATGCCCGAGTTCTTCAAGCGAAATGCCTGCGCCGTTAAAGATGACATCGTCCGCGACGGCCAGGCGCGCCTCTCGAGAAGCTTGTGCTGACATGATACGCGTAATAGCTTGTTCAGTCAGCCCGCTACGAGCCTGCACACGGCTGATCTGGGTGTCGGGATCGCAGTCCACCACGCATATCCGGTCCACCTGGTCGCGCCATCGCCCCGACTCTACCAGCAAGGGCACAACGAAGACAAGATAACATCCCTTGGCCACTGCCGCGCGAGCGTGAGTAACCGAAGAGATCAAAGGATGAATAATTGCTTCGAGCTGATGGCGGGCCTGCGGGCTTTCGAAAACCAATTCACGCATGGCTTGACGGTCAAGCGCGCCCGTCGGACTGATGACATCCGGACCAAATTGGCGGCGGATCGGCTCGATGGCTTGCCCGCCGGGCGCGGTCAGCTCGTGTGCAATGACGTCGGTATCGATAACGGCGGCGCCCCACTCCGCGAAAAAGTCCGCCACGCGGCTCTTGCCCGAGCCGATTCCACCCGTCAGGCCAATTCTGTACATATTGCGGCATCCCTACCAAAAACCCGAATGTAACTCAGACCCGCCGACGACGGCACAGGCCGATGCGGCGATAAGGAATGGCCCGAAGGGATAGGCGCCTCGGGGACGCAGCGAGCGCTGTTGAAGCATTGCATAAGCCGCCCCCAACAAACAAGCCAGCAGCAGCACAAACGGCAGGGGTCGCCAGCCGCCCCAAGCACCCAGGGCAGCCAGCAACTTGGCATCGCCCAGCCCGAAGGCCTCACGACCGCCTACCTGCAGGAAAGCAAAGCGCAGCGACCACAACAGCCCATAGCCCAAGATGGCTCCGGCCACAGCCTCTTGCAGCACGATGCCGTAGCCGGCCCATGACAGGGCCAAGCCCATCCATAGCAAGGGAAATGTGAGGGCGTCCGGCAGTAAACCGGTATGGGTGTCTATGCAGGCAAGCAGCATAGCCATCAATCCGGCCACACAAACCGCCACGGCATACAGACTGGTACCCAGGCACGCGACAGCAAGGGCTATCGTGCCTGCCGACAATAGGGAACACGCCACAGCAGCGCCGGGGCGGCCCCTCCGTACGGATGCAAGACGGACAGCACGCGCCAGCAGACAGGCATCGACCTCTGGCGCTTGCAGCGCCAAGTGTCGGTAAGCCTGCGCGATCCGGTAGACGCCCAGCCCTGCAATGGCCCCCAGCAGCCCGGCCACCCATACGGCGCGCTGAAGTGGAAAAAGGTTGGGCCACGCATCGATCATGTTGGTCTCCGTAGTAGGCAGCCGTTTACGAGTGGGTCGATTCATGCGTAGAATGCAAGTCCCAGCCTAGTCCTATATGGAAACCAGCATGCCTCGCCCAGCCTCGTCTATCTTGCTTTCTTACTGCAAACCCCTGGGCGCTGTGGCCCTGGCTTTGGTTATGGCCGGTTGCGCCACGCAACGGCCCGACAACTACTACGACGCGCCGCATGACAGCACTGAGGCGGATGCGCGCAAGCAAGCGCAAGGCAGACAAGGAGCCAGCGCGCCAGCGCAAATACAACTGGGCTTCGGCGGCACGCAGGCCGCAAAGGCCAACGACGACAGCGCCGCTGCCCAAGCGTCGGAAAACGTCATCAAGGCCAGGCCACTGGCCGAGCCCAAGACTTTCCTGGGCACCATTCCGTGCCTGGCCGCTACGGCCGCTTGCTCGGCGACCCGACTGACGCTGACTTTGGCCCCTGGCGGGGAATGGCGGTCGCGCACCGTGCTGCTGGATACGCCAGACACTGCCAGCAATATCGTGCAGCAAGGCTGCTGGAATGTTGTGGGAACTGAACCGCTGCGCATCGTGCTGTCCATGGCCAATGACGCCAGCAAGGCCAACCTGACCTTCATTAATGACAATGTGCTGCGCATTAATATGATCGATAACATCAGGCCGACGCTGAACTACAGTTTGACCCGTCAGGCGGATGTGGACGGTATTGACGAGCTTGCTGCCAAGGCGCCCTTAAGCTGCAACTAACTGAGGTAGTGCGGGGCCCCGGCAGACGCGTGCTTAGTTGAAGCGCCGCTGCGACAATACACAATGGGCGAGCTCTACTGCGTTGCGCACCTGCATTTTCTGAAAGATGCGCGCGCGGTGTGCCTCGACCGTGCGCTGTGAGACACCTAGTTCGGCCGCGATGATTTTATTGGGCTTGCCCCGCGCGACGTAGTCCATGACGTCGCGTTCGCGAGGTGTCAAGACCGAGAAAGGCGAGTCGCCAAGCTTGTTTGCATCCCCCACTTTCGTCTCCTTGTTGTTATCGGTACGGCATTCTGCCATGACGCTAGTGGGGCGTCTGCTGTCACTTCTTACAGATTTCCAGATTGTCGATCAGGCGGGTCGCGCCCAGCTTGGCGGCGGCCAGAACAACCAGTGGTTCTCCGCCGGCGACCTCTTGCGCAGAGACCTTGCCCAGATCGCTTTGGCGGCGCAGCGACACGTAGTCGACCTGCCAGCCATGCTGGGCAAGGTGGCTGACCGCCTGTGCTTCCAGGGCGCTGGCATCGGTTTCGCCGGCCAGCAGGCCATCGCGTACCGTCTGCAAGGTGGCGTACAAGCGCGGCGCTTCGGCGCGCTCGGGTGCCTCCAGGAATCTGTTACGCGATGACAAGGCCAGGCCGTCCGGATCGCGCACGGTTTCATGCGCCAATATGGTAACGGGCAACTGAAACTGACGACACATATTGCGCACTACCATCAACTGCTGATAGTCCTTCTTGCCGAACACCGCCACGCTGGGCTGCACACAGGAAAACAGCTTCAGCACCACGGTGCTTACGCCCGTGAAAAATCCTGGCCGGAACTCGCCTTCCAATATGCCGCCCAGGTCGGGCGGCGGCTGTATCTGGAAGTTTTGCGGTTCCGGATACATTTCGCGTTCGTGGGGCGCAAACAAGACATAGACATCGCGTTCGCGCTCGAGCTTTTCGATGTCGTTGGCCAGCGTGCGGGGGTATTTATCAAAATCTTCGTTGGGCCCAAACTGCAGGCGATTGACAAAAATGCTGGCGACCACCGGGTCGCCATGCTGGCGCGCCAGCTTCATCAAAGACAAGTGCGCCTGATGCAGATTGCCCATGGTGGGCACGAAGGCAACGCGTAGCTGGCCACGCAATTGGTCGCGCAGTTCTTCAATGGTGTGGACGACTTTCAAGAAAACACTCCGTGTGAACGGGTTGGCACCGGAGCCATTCAGGCAGCGGCGCGCATATAGGAAAGGCGCAGGTATATCGGCGCATAGGGTTCGGCTTGCGTGATCTCGAGCAGCGACTCGCGTGCGAGTTCGAGCATGGCAAGAAAATGCACCACGATCACGGCAGCCGCGTCGCCCTGGTCGACGCGCTCCATGAAGAGCTCGTTGAACTCCATGAACTGCACATCGCCGAGCCGACGCAATATCTGGCTCATGTGATCGCGCACTGACAATTGCTCGCGCGTGATGCGATGGTGGGCATTAAGCCGCGCCCGGCGCATGATATCAAGCCAGGCATTGCGCAGGTCTTCCGGACTGACATCGGGCAAGGTCTGCTCGATATGCAGGTCCATCACAGCGTGGGAACGCTGAAAATCCCGGCCCAATTGCGGCAGATCGTCCAGCTTGCGCGCCGCCAGCTTCATTTGTTCGTATTCAAGCAGCCTGCGAACGAGCTCGGCGCGGGGATCGTCGATCTCTTCGCCAGTGTCCGACTTTTTAACCGGCAACAGCATGCGCGATTTGATTTCGATGAGCATGGCGGCCATCAGCAGGTACTCGCCGGCCAACTCAAGGTTCTGCTCGCGTATTTGTTCAACGTAAGAAAGGTATTGCCGCGTGACTTCCGCCATGGGGATGTCCAGCACATTGAAATTCTGCTTGCGTATCAGGTACAGGAGCAGATCCAAGGGACCCTGGAAAGTCTCAAGGAATACTTCGAGGGCGTCGGGCGGAATGTAAAGGTCTTGCGGCATGGCGAACAAGGGTTCGCCGTACAAACGGGCCAGCGCCACGCTATCGACAACGTCGGGCGTGGTGTCTTCGGCTGGGTCCACCAATGCGTTCAACGCCCCATCGTCCTTGGGCACCGACATGTCGGGGCGTTAGTTCGGCTGGTAGACGTAGGGCTTCTGCGGAGTGCGCGCGGCGCGGTAACCCTCGTGAGCTTCCGCATCGATATGCTTGTCCCACAGACGCGCCCGCCCCTCGCGCTGACGCGCCTCGGTATCGGGATGTGCCTTCTTGTACTGTTTCAGAAATTGGGTGATTTCCGATTCAAAATTCTTTGCCATAATGCCTGCTTGCCAAATGGGTTGACCAAGGAATGTTAAGTTTACTGTACTGGACGGAGAACGGCACAGCCGCGATCCGGGCGTTTCCTAGCTGGCGTCGCTTTCCAGCAGCATGACGAGCTTGCAGTCCGGACGGGTAGCCAAGCGGAAAGTAAACTGTTGATACCGAAGCACGCCTGCCGCGGTGTGCCTGAATTCGCGCAGACCTCCCTCGCGGTCGACCACGGTATGGCGGGTCCACCAATGAGAAAAAACGGGACTGCCCTGCCGCAACTCGTCGAGCACGGCACGCACATCCGGCTCGTCGGCGTGGACACCGGCATCGGCCCGGAACTCCGCCACCACGCGGCTGGCCCGCTGATCCCAGTCCACCACGAGCTCTCGTGCGGCCGGATCCAGGAAGATATAACGCAGCAGATTGGGCGATGCGACCCGATCCGGCCAACCCTCGAACAGGTGCAGCAAAGCCTGGTTGCGCGCGAGCACATTCCAGCAGCGGTCCAGGATATAGGCGGGCGTGGTAATGCTGTGCACGCAGTCGGCCAGCCGGGCCGGCAAAGGGGTGACACTGTCCTTGCTGTGCTCCGGGTCGGCACATTCGGCCAGTTCGAAAAGATAATGGCGCTCCGCCCGCGCCAGGCTAAGCACCGACGCCAGCCGGGCCCATACGCTGGGCGAGACGGATACGTCGCGCCCCTGCTCTATCCAGGTGTACCAGGTAACACTGATACCGGCCAATTGGGCGACCTCTTCGCGGCGCAGGCCGGGCGTGCGCCGCCGAACCCCGGGCGGCAGGCCCAGCGTTTCCGGCTGCACGCGGGATCGCGCGGTGCGCAGGAAGTCTCCCAACGCCTTGCGTCTAGCCTGGCCCTGCATGGAAGACGCTCTGGTGCCTGGCATGCGGGAAGCTGCGCCTGGCTAGCGCAGACTGCTGGCCAGTGTGCGACGTACATCTTCCTCGCTGCGGCCGCTGCGTTGCACGTAGTCCTGGATCTGATCGTCGCCGATATTGCCGACGTTGAAGTACTGCGACATGGGGTGGCTAAGATAAAAGCCGGAGACGCTGGACGCCGGGTACATGGCGTAGCTGTCAGTCAGTTGCATGCCGATATCTTCGCATTCCATGACCCGGAACATGTCCTTCTTGACGACGTGCTCGGGGCAGGCGGGATAACCCGGCGCCGGCCGGATGCCCTGGTACTTTTCAGCGATGATGTCCTCGTTGGGCAGCGCCTCGTCGGCAGCATAACCCCACAGATCGCGGCGTACCCGCGCATGCAGGGTCTCGGCGAACCCTTCTGCCAGTCTGTCGGCGATGGACTTGAGCATGATGCTGGAGTAATCGTCGTTATCGTCCAGGAAGGCCTTGTCGTATTTTTCTATGCCAAGGCCGCCCGTCACGGCGAACATGCCGATATAGTCTGCCACGCCACTGTCCTTGGGCGCGATGTAGTCGGCCAGGCATTTGTTGTCCACGCCGTCCCGCTTGACCGTCTGCTGACGGATATTGCGCCAGGTAAACAGCACTTCAGAGCGCGATTCGTCGCGATAAACCTCGATGTCTTCCTCGTTGACGCTATTGGCAGGATAAAACGCCACCACGCCGTTGGCGCTAAGCCAGCGGCCTTCGATGACTTTCTTCATCATGGCCTGGCCTTCGGCAAAAAGCTTGCGCGCCTGCTCGCCCACCACCTTATCGTCCAGGATGGCGGGGTATTGTCCAAACAGGCTCCAGGTCTGGAAGAAGGGCGTCCAGTCCAGAAACTGCAACACCTCGGACAAGTCGTAATTCTTGAAGGTGCGCCGTCCCAGGAACTTCGGGCGGGGCGGGGTGTAGTTGGACCAATCGATCTTGGGTTTGTCCGCCCGCGCGTCGGCCAGCGACATCAGCGGCGTGGCCTTGCGGTTGGCGTGGCGGGTGCGCACCAGCTCGTATTCTTCAGCCACTTCGGCCAGGTAGGTGTCGACTTGATCCGACATCAAATTGGTGGCTACGCCCACTGAACGACTGGCGTCGGGAACATAAATGACCGGGCCATCGTAGTTGGGCGCAATCTTCACGGCCGTGTGCACGCGGCTGGTCGTGGCGCCACCGACCAGCAGAGGCATCTTACGGCTAAGGAAGTAGTCGTCGCGCTGCATTTCCGAAGCAACATAAGCCATTTCTTCGAGGCTGGGTGTAATCAGGCCGGACAAGCCGACGAAGTCGGCCTTTTCTTCCTTGGCCTTGGCCAGGATCTCGGCGCAAGGCACCATCACGCCCATGTTCACGACTTCGAAGTTATTGCATTGCAAGACCACCGTAACGATGTTCTTGCCGATGTCGTGTACATCGCCCTTGACGGTGGCGATCACAATCTTGCCCTTGGAGCGGACATCGCCCCCGGCAGCTTCAATCTGCTTTTTTTCTTCCTCGATAAAAGGAATCAGGTGCGCGACCGCCTGCTTCATGACGCGGGCCGACTTCACGACCTGGGGCAGGAACATCTTACCGGCGCCAAACAGGTCGCCCACGACGTTCATGCCGGCCATCAGCGGCCCTTCGATGACCCCAATGGGGCGGCCGCCCGCATCGGCGATCTTCTGGCGGACCTCTTCGGTATCTTCGACGATGAAGGTGGTGATGCCATGTACCAGTGCGTGCGAAAGGCGTTCCTCCACCGACTGCTCGCGCCAGGTGAGGTCTTCTTCTTTCTTGGCCCCGGAGCCCTTGACGGTCTCAGCCAGTTCGACCAGGCGCTCGGTTGAGCTGCGCTCGTCGGCCGGATCGGTCTTGCCCAGCGGCTCGGCGCGATCCAGCACAACGTCCTCGACCATGTCGAGGACTTTCTTGTCGATATCCTGGTAAACGCCCAGCTGGCCGGCATTGACGATGCCCATGGTCAAGCCTTGCTGGATGGCGTAATACAGGAACACCGTGTGTATGGCCTCGCGCATCATCTCGTTGCCGCGGAACGAGAAGCTGACGTTGGAAATGCCGCCCGACACGCGCGCATGAGGCAAGTTCTGTGTGATCCAGCCCGTCGCTTCGATGAAATCGACGGCATAGTGGTTGTGTTCGTCGATGCCGGTGGCGATGGCGAATACGTTGGGATCGAAAATGATGTCTTCGGGCGGGAAGCCCACCTCGTCGACCAGCAAATGATAGGCGCGCGCGCAGATCTCCTTGCGCTTTTCCAGGTTGTCGGCCTGGCCCTGCTCGTCGAAAGCCATGACCACCACTGCAGCGCCGTACTTGCGGCACAGCCGTGCATGGGCCAGGAAGGGCTCGACGCCCTCCTTCATGGAAATGGAATTCACCACCGGCTTGCCTTGCACGCAGCGCAAACCCTGTTCGATGACCTCCCACTTGGAGCTGTCTATCATGATGGGAACCCGAGAAATATCGGGTTCCGAGGCGATCATGTTCAGGAAACGACGCATGCATACTGCCGAATCCAGCATGCCCTCGTCCATGTTGATGTCGATGATTTGCGCGCCGTTTTCCACTTGCTGGCGCGCCACGGCCAAGGCCTCGTCGTATTTTTCTTCGCGTATCAGGCGCAGGAACATCTTGCTGCCAGTCACGTTGGTGCGTTCACCGACGTTAACGAACAGCGTGTCGCTGTCGATGGTCAGGGGTTCCAGCCCCGACAAACGCGTCTTGATCGGGATTTCCGGCACCTGCCTGACGGGCAAGGCTGCCACCTTGTCGGCAATGGCCTTGATGTGCTCGGGCGTGGTGCCGCAGCAACCGCCCGCCATGTTGACCAAACCGGCCCGCGCGAACTCTTCCAGCAAGGAAGAGGTGTCTGCCGGGGATTCGTCGAAGCCGGTTTCGGCCATGGGGTTGGGCAAGCCGGCATTGGGATAGACACAAATATAGGTGTCGCAGATTTTGGACAGCTCGGCCACATAGGGCCGCATCAGGGCGGCGCCCAGGGCGCAGTTCAGGCCGATGGTAATGGGGCGGGCATGCCGCACCGAATTCCAGAACGCCTCTACCGTTTGGCCGGAAAGAATGCGCCCGGAAGCATCGGTGACTGTTCCGGAAACCATGACCGGCAAGCGGATGCCGCGCTCTTCAAACACCGTTTCGACGGCAAAAATGGCAGCCTTGGCATTGAGCGTATCGAAAATGGTTTCGATGAGGACGATATCAATGCCGCCCTCCAGCAAGCCGTTAAGCTGCTCGGTGTAGGCGTCGCGCAGTTGCTCGAAGGTAACGTTGCGGGCGGCCGGGTCATTGACGTCCGGCGATATGGAGGCGGTTTTTGGCTGTGGGCCCAAGGTTCCCGCCACAAACCGGGGCCGCTCTGGCGTGCTGTATTGCTCGCAGGCCGCCCGGGCCAGCTTGGCCGACTCGACGTTCAGCTCGTAAGCCAGCTCGGCAAGACCATAATCGCCTTGGGCAATGGACGTCGCCCCAAAGGTATTGGTCTCGATGACATCAGCGCCGGCTTCCAGGTACTGGCGATGAATTTCAGAAATGATGTCCGGCCGCACCAGGGACAAGAGCTCGTTGTTCCCCCTGACGTCCTTGAAATGCTCCGCAAAGCGCGGGCCGCGAAAATCCGACTCGCTTAACTTGTACTGCTGGATCATCGTGCCCATGGCTCCGTCGAGAATCAGGATGCGCTCGGCGAGCAAACGGGCAAACTCGGCGCCATGGGTGTACTCGGAAACGGGATAGGGCAAAGACGGATAGGACACGGTTGTACCTGGACATTGAACAAGGTCTTATTGTATCGCCCACTATATTGCGTGCTACATTTGCGCCTGATCGAGGTGCTTTCGGAGCTGCCAGCCGTGCCTGACACGACTGGCGGCCCTGCGAAAGGTAAACGGGAAACAGGAATTGCGTCGCTCAAGCCCCGCATTCAACCTGTGCTGCCCCCGCAACGGTAAACATGCCCCGGCATGTCAGCCCGACACCGGCCTCGCTTCCCCTTAGTCCATGTGCGGGGACGCACGTTTTGCAGGGTCATTCATGTCTTACGCTATCCCACGGCACGCGCTTGCCGTCATTTGCTGTTTTCTTCCCGCAGCCGTTGCTGCGCAAACCACCCCCTCAGTTTCCCAGCTCGACCAGGTAGTCGTCACGGCCAGCCGTAGCGCGCAACTGGAACGGGACGTCCTGGGTGACGTCACTGTTATTGACCAGAAAGAGCTGCAGAAGGCGGGGCAAGACAGTGTTGCCGAGATACTGTCCCGCCAGCGCGGCGTGCAAATGTATAACAGCGGCGGCCCACAGACCGTCACAAGCGTGTTCCTGCGCGGTGCCAATGCCAACCAGACGCTGGTCTTGGTCGATGGCATGCGTATCAATAGCATCACCTCTGGCGTTGTCAATTGGAATGCGATCGATCCCGCAATGATCGAGCGTATCGAGATCGTGCGCGGCGCCGCCAGCAGCCTGTACGGCTCGGGCGCCATAGGCGGTGTCATCAACATCATTACCAAAAAGGGCCAGCAAGACAGACCGTTCAGTGCTTGGGCGGACATCGGTATAGGCAGCTATGACACCTTCAAGTCGGCATTGGGTTTTTCCGGCGCCAAGGACGGCTGGGATTACGCACTTTCCAGCAGCATGGGCGAAAGCGGTGGATTCAATGCCACCAATCGCCTTTCCCCTGCCTTCGACGAAGACATCGACGGCTACAGCCAGCATGCCCTGTCCGGCTCGCTGGGGTACACATGGCAGCCCGGCCATCATATAGGCCTGACAGTATTTAACGGCTACATGGACGGCGCATATGACCAAAGCTTCGCTCCGCTCGATGCGCGTACGATTACGCGGCAACAAGCCTATAGCGTGACGAGCACCGACGACATCACCGACTACTGGCAAAGCGTGTTGCGGCTGGCTTACATAGAAGAAAACACCGACAGCAGGTCAGCGGTCAGCCCCAGTTATAAGGCGGGCAATCGCCAACGCAACTATTCATGGCAACATCATTTCCAGATCGCCGAGAAGCAAAAGGTGTCGCTGATACTAGAACGCCTGGAAGAGCGGCCCTACAGCCAAATGGAGCACGATATCAACCGCCGCGACACGAACGCAGCCGGCTTGGTGTATCAGGGCAGCTTCGATGCACACCACTTGCAGGCCAGCGTGCGCAATGACAACGTCAGCGGCTACGGCAACCAAACAACCGGTGGATTGGGCTACGAGTACGACATCAGCGAACAGTGGCGCGTCGGCGTGGCAGGCAACACTGGCTTTCGGGCACCGACCTTCAATGACCTGTACTTTCCATTCGGCAGCAACCCTAACCTGCAGGCGGAAAAATCCCGCAACCTCGAGCTAAGCGCCCGCTATGACTATGCTGGCACCCGGATCGATGTCGTTGCGTTTCAGAATCGCATACGAAATTTCATCATTCTGGATGAAAACTTTATTCCGCAGAACGTCGAGCGCGCCACTATCCGCGGTGTTTCAGTCAGCGCGGAGCAAGACTTCGGCGATACCACGCTGCGTGCGAGTGCTGACTTCATGAATCCTCGCGATGATGCGACCGGCAACCAATTGCCTCGCAGGGCAAAACAGGTCTATCGCTTGGGCGCCGACCACCGTTTCGATCGTCTCTCTGTTGGGGCCGAATATCAGTTTGTAGGCCAACGTTATGACTTGGCCGACAACCAGACATCGCTCGGCGGATACGGCTTGTTCAACCTGACGGCGGGCTACGAGTTCAACGATTCGGTAGGCGTACAGGTACGCTGGAATAACCTGTTCGACAAAGACTACACCAACGCCTACGGCTACAACATGCCAGGTTCCAATGTCTTTATAAACCTGTCCTTCCGGATGTAGGCCATGGGGCGCAATCAGGTCAAGCTACGTCGCTGCAGGATCTCCGGCCTGATTGCCTGCTTGGCCGTCGGCCTGGCGGCATCCCCCGCCACCGCAGCCCCGCCCCGCTCGACCGAGCCAGTTTCAAAGCCCGCAGCGTCGCGTGCCATTACGCTGGCACCGCACATCACGGAACTGATGTTCGCAGCGGGCGCCGGCGACAAGATCGTCGCAACCGTCAGCAGCAGCGACTTTCCCGTAGCGGCGCTAGGCATACCGCGCGTGGGCGACGGCGTAAACATCAACATCGAGAAAACGCTGACGCTGCACCCCGATATTGTGCTGGCATGGCTGCCCTCGGGCGCCGCCCGCACGGTGGCGCCTACCTTGGCGCGGCTGAACATCCCCCTGTTGTATTCGGCACCGAAAACACTGGATGACATCGCCAGCGAGATCCTGCGCATGGGCACCCTGTTCCATACCGAAGCCGCGGCCCGAACTGCCGCCAATGAGTTGCAGAAACGCGTAGACACCCTGCGTGAGCGCTACAGCGATCGACCGCCAGTCTCCGTATTCATTGAGGTGGGCAGCGCCCCCTTATATACGATAGGGTCCGACGCCTTAATGAACGACGCCCTGGCAACTTGCGGTGGTGTCAATGCCTACGCCCACGCCGAGATTGCCGCGCCGCAGATCAGCATCGAGACCGTTCTGGTCAAACAGCCGCAGGTGGTACTGGTGCCGGTTTCCGGCGCGCGCAACCATGCCCAGGCAGTTGCACGGTGGAAGGGACTGGGCCTGGCCGCAGCAAGGGCCGATCGCGTTTATGGCGTAGACGCGGATGAACTGTTTCGACCTGGCCCGCGTCTGGTGGACGCCGTCGAACGCCTTTGCCTCCAAATTGACGAGGCTCGCTCTTAGCAAATGGATTATGCTTAGCCTTTACAACCTCGACCAGCGAACGCTGCATCGTGCCGCTGCGCCTCCTGTTCCGCGATGACCATGAATCAGTCAGACACCTTAACCATAGCCGGCCGCGACTACACGTCGCGCCTACTGGTCGGCACAGGCAAATATAAAGACTTCGACGAGACCCGCCAGGCCATAGACACCAGCGGCGCTCAAATCGTCACGGTTGCCATACGCCGCACCAATATCGGCCAGAACGCCGGCGAACCCAATCTGCTGGACTACCTGCCACCCTCGCAGTTCACCATTTTGCCGAATACGGCCGGGTGCTACACCGCAGAAGATGCCGTGCGTACCTTGCGTCTGGCCCGCGAACTGCTGGACGGACACAAGCTGGTCAAGCTCGAGGTGTTGGGCAACAAAGATAACCTCTTTCCGAATATGCCGGAGACGCTGGATGCGGCGCGCACCCTCGTCAAAGAAGGCTTTGACGTCATGGTCTATTGCACCGACGATCCCATCCAGTGCCAGATGCTGGAAGACATCGGTTGTGTGGCCATCATGCCGCTGGCCTCGCTGATCGGTTCCGGGATGGGCATACTTAACCCCTGGAACCTGCGTCTGGTCATCGACCAGGCCAAAGTGCCGGTGTTGGTGGATGCCGGCGTCGGAACCGCCTCCGATGCCGCGATCGCCATGGAGCTGGGCTGCGACGCCATCCTGATGAATACCGCCATCGCTGGCGCGCGCGATCCCATACTGATGGCCAGCGCGATGCGCATGGCTGTGGAAGCGGGGCGTGCGGCATTCCTGGCCGGACGCGTGCCGCGCAAGTTCTATAGTGCCGATCCCAGCTCTCCGGCTGAAGGCCTGATACAGTCCCGGGCATGACCCCACACGCAACAACCATCCCCAACACCTTGACGATTGCCGGCGTCGACCCCTCGGGCGGCGCTGGCGTGCTGGCCGATATCAAGACCATGAGCGCATTGGGCGCTTACGGCACTGCCGTCATCGCCGCGTTGACCGCACAGAACACCCACGCGGTGACGGGCATCTGCCCGGTTCCGCCGGAGTTCGTCGCGGCCCAGATCGACACCCTGTTTGGCGACGTGCGTATCGATGCGGTCAAGATCGGCATGCTGGGCCAGCAGGCCGTGACCCGCACGGTAGCCGAAAGGCTGGCCCGCTGGAAGCCAGCGCACCTGGTGCTGGATCCGGTCATGGTAGCCAAGAGCGGGGACCACTTGCTGGAACGCGCTGCCGTGAACGAGCTGCGGGAAAGTCTGCTGCCGCTTGCCACGATACTTACGCCCAACTTGCCCGAAGCCGGCGTACTCCTGGGCAGTTCGCCCGTTGACAACCTGAAAGACATGCGGCGCGTGGCCGAGCGCCTGCGCCGTCTGCTGAACGACACCGGCGAGCGCTGGGTTTTCCTGAAGGGCGGTCATCTGCCCGGCAACAGCACCATAGACGTCCTGCACGATGGCGATCGCCTGATCGAACTGCCGGGCGAACGCATCGACACCCCCAACACACACGGCACGGGGTGCACGCTGTCCGCCGCGCTGGCCGCCCTGCTGCCGCAGACCGGCTCGGTGCCCGAGGCGGCACGCCTGGCGAAGGCATATCTGGTCGCCGCCATTGCCCGGTCGGGCGAGTTGCAGGTGGGCACGGGGCACGGGCCGGTACAACACTTTCATGCGTGGTGGCCAGCGCCAAATTAATCCAAATACGCTATAGTAGGAAATGCCCGTTTTCCGGCGATTTACGCCGGATTTTCACGTAAGACGCTACTATCCGCGTCTGTTTCCTGTGTAGAAGCCATGAAAGTTACCGCCCTGTCTGAAGTCGAACAGGCTCGATTCAACATGATCGAGCAACAGATCCGTCCCTGGGAGGTCTTGAACCAACAGGTGCTGCAGGCCCTCTTCGAGGTGCAACGCGAGCGCTATGTACCCGCGCCCATGCAGGGCCTGGCATTTTCTGATGTCGAGCTGCCCCTGATCATCAATGCTGTCGACACACGCGAAACCATGCTTACGCCCAAGGTCGAAGCCCGGCTGGCCCAAGAGCTGCAACTGAAGCCTACCGACTGCGTGCTCGAGATCGGCACCGGGTCGGGCTACCAGGCAGCGCTACTGGCAAGGCTGGCGCAGCAAGTTACCAGCATCGAGGTCGATAGCCGGCTGGCCGCCTTCGCCCAGGAAAACCTGCAGCGCAATCAAGTGGACAACGTAACCGTCGAAACCGGCGACGCCCATGCCGGTTGGGGCACCACCGAGTACGACGCCATCCTGGTCACCGGCTCGGTCCCCGTCGTGCCCGACGCACTGAAGTATCAGTTGCGCATTGGTGGTCGCCTGGTCGTCGTGGTGGGTCAAAGCCCCGTGATGACCGCCTGTCGTATCACTCGCAATAGCGCCGCCAGCTTCGATACCGTCACCTTGTTTGACACCATCATCAAGCCATTGCGCGGTGCAACGGTCACGCAATTCAAGTTCTAGATGGCAAAGGGCAGCCGGTACGCCACATGCGTTCTTGCATGCTTGCTGACGATCGCGTCGCTGCCCACTTATGGGCAAGATCTGCTTGATGTCTGGCAATTGGCCCTACAGCGCGATCCCATCTACGCTGCCAACCGCGCGGCGCGGGACGCCGAACAAGAAATCGTCCCCCAGGCACGTGCCCGACTGCTACCCTATGTTTCGGCCGATGCCGTCGCCGAGGTGGAGAACGCCCGTCGACTGGAAGGCCTGGACCGTAGCACCAGCAACCGCCGGGCGTTATGGGCGCTGACGCTGATACAGCCGGTCTTCAATCTGTCCGCCTGGAGCGCCTATGAGCGCGCCGAGACCGTAGCCAGCCTGGCCGACGTCGCACAGGCCAGCGCCTATCAGGAACTCATTCTTCGTGTGGCGCAGTCGTACTTCGATGTGCTGGCCGCACAAGACACCCTGCGCGCCTTGCTGGCGGAAAAAGCAGCCGTCGAGACCCAGTTGCAAGCCGCCCGCCAGGGTTTCGAGCTGGGCAGCACCACCATTACCGACACCTACGAGGCTCAAGCCCGGCTTGACCTCTTGAATGCCGGCGAACTGCAGGCCCGCAACGCCTTGCAACTAAGTCAGGACCGCCTGGCCCGCATCATCGACGAACGCCCGCAGCAATTGGCCGAACTGGCGCCTGGTACCAGCTTGCCGGCACCAGAACCTGCCCGGGTGGACGCCTGGACTACGCAGTCGGCCACAGCCAGCCTCGATGTGGCGCAGGCAGAGCTTGCCGCCCGCATCGTCGAGAAGCAAATTGATATCGCCAAAAGCCAGCACTACCCCACCGTAAGCCTGCAGGCGCAAACCGGCAGTGCCTCGGACCGCGGGCTGTACAACACCGGTGGCGGACCGAGATCGCTGGACAGCACGATAGGCCTGCACTTGTCGATCCCGATTTTTACAGGGGGAGAGATCTCGTCGGTTGTGCGCGAGCAGACCACCAGGCTGCAACAGGCCCGCTATGAACTCGAGAACGCCAAACGGCTGGCCAGGCAGGCAACGCTGCAACATTACTCAGGCGTGATTTCGGGATTGGCGCAAATCCAAGCATTGCAAGCCGCCGAGAAGTCCAGCCTGGCCTCCGTGCAAGCCAACCGCCTCGGGTATGAGGTCGGAGTACGCATCAACATCGACGTCTTGAATGCACAGCAGCAATTGTTTGAGACCCAGCGCAGCCTGTCCAGGGCCCGTTACGACACGCTGATGAGCAGCCTGCGCTTGAAGGCCAGCAGCGGCATCCTGACTGCTCAGGACATCGTGGCCATCAATAAATTGCTGTCCGAGCAGGCTGCGCGGCCTTCCTGAGCGTCTATTGACGTATCTTGCGCAGCAAGGCCGTCGTCGACCGCTCGAATTCGAAAGGAATCGCCACGGCGGTGCCGCCCCAGCTTTTGACACTGGCCGTTTCGGGCAATGTCTCCATATCGTAGTCGCCACCCTTTACGATGATGTCCGGCCGCAGCGCTTCAATTAGAGCTTGAGGCGTGTCTTCGTCAAACGAGGTCACCATGCTTACGCTGGCCAGCGCCGCCACCATGGCCGCGCGATCTGCCAGCGTATTAAGCGGGCGATCATCGCCTTTGCCCAGCCGGCGCACCGATGCATCGGTGTTCAGGGCGACGATCAGGCTTGCGCCCAGCCGCAGTGCCGCGTCCAGATAAGTGACATGGCCCCGATGCAAGATATCGAACACACCATTGGTAAACACCAGCGGGCGCGGCAAAGCGCCCGCGCGCACAGCCGCCACGCAATCATCGCGGCTGAGGATCTTGGTTTCGAAGCTGGCCGGCATGCTGGCGCGGCGATCCTGGCTTGCAGGCATCAGGCCGGCGCCAGGCCCTTGATGAGCTCTTTGCGATAGCGATTCAGGTCTTGCACCGTGCTGAAGGTGTTATCCATCAGCAAGGACATATTGTGCAGGATGCGAGAGCTGACCCGCGTCTCCCATTCGTTATCAAAACAGATCTGGTTGTCCAGCCAATTTTCGAGCCAGCCGGGGGACGGCAGTTGCGACTGCACAGTATCCATGGGGTAAAGCTCTTTATTGACGTGCAGGTTGGTGGGGTGCAGCGCTTGTGGAGTGCGGTGCGCCGATGCCATCAATACGCCGATTTTCGAGAAGGCGATGCGGGCATGGTGGCCGAAGTCTTTGCCGCGATGCAGGATCGCGCGCTTCATGTAGCGCAGATAGGCGCCCGCGTGGCGAGCTTCGTCTTGTGCGATGATTTTGTACAAGGCCTTGATGACGGGTTCGGTGTGCCAGTCGGCCGCACGGCGATACCAGTGGTTAAGCCGGACCTCGCCGCAAAAGTGCAGCATCAGGGTTTCGAGCGCCGGGGCCGGATCGAACTCGAAACGCACCTTGTGCAGTTCCTCTTCGGTGGGCACGAGCTCGGGCCGGAAACGACGCAGGTATTCCATTAACGCCAGCGAGTGCTTCTGTTCCTCAAAAAACCACACCGACATAAAGGCCGAGAAATCGCTGTCGTCGCGATTGTCGCGCAGGAACATCTCGGTGGCCGGCAAGGCTGCCCATTCGGTAATGGCGTTCATCTTGACGGTGTAAGCCTGGTCGTCGGTCAGTTTGCTACCGTCAAAGTCATCCCACGGAATGTCGGTGGCCATGTTCCAGCGCACGGCTTCCATCGATTTGAACAATTCGGGATAAAGCATAGATATCTCTCTTGATTGAATCCAGGAACGGGGTCGGTAGCTGCCCGGCGTTGCCTATTGGCGCGTGAGCGCCCAAACGGCCACGCCTAGCGCGACAGCGGCGATGGCCGATAGCGCCACCAGCAAGCGATTGGTCTGTTCCTGGGCACGGCGCAAGCGTTGGAGCTCCAAGTTTAACGCAGGGCCCGTGTCAGTTCTATTAAGGTTGGCATAAACCAGCCGCGGAATCTGAGGAAGGATTTGCGACCACTGGGCCGCTTCTTTTTCGAGCTGGGTGCGCAGGCCTTTCAGGCCCACGCGCTCGTGCATCCATTTTTCCAGATAAGGTTTGGCAGTTTGCCAAAGGTCCAGATTGGGATCGAGCTCGCGCCCTATCCCCTCGATATTAAGCAAGGTTTTCTGCAGCAGCACCAGTTGCGGCTGTATCTCCACATTGAAACGGCGCGACGTCTGGAACAGGCGCAACAGCACTTGCCCCAGCGAGATCTCGGACAGGGGACGGTCGAAATAAGGTTCGCACACGGCGCGTACCGCCCCTTCGAGTTCCTCTTCGCGCGTGGTGGGCGGGACCCAGCCCGACTCGATATGCAGTTGCGCCACGCGATGGTAGTCGCGCTGGAAAAAAGCCAGGAAATTTTGCGCCAGATAGTTTTTGTCGAACTCGGACAAGGAGCCGACGATGCCGAAATCCAGCGCAATATAGCGGCCCAGGGTGGCGGGCTCGTCCGACACATAGATATTGCCGGGGTGCATGTCGGCATGAAAGAAACCGTCGGCGAAAACCTGGGTGAAGAAGATTTCAACGCCCTTGCGTCCCAGCTCTTTGGTGTCGATGCCCGCAGCCCTCAGGCGATCGATATGGCTGACGGGTATGCCATACATGCGCTCCATGGTGAAGACCGTGGTGGCGCAGTATTCCCACACCACTTCGGGCACCATGAGCAGCTCTTCACGACCGCTCTCGACAGAAAAGTTGCGCCGCAACTGGCTGCAATTGGACGCCTCGCGAATCAGGTCAAGCTCGTCGTGCAGATAGTTGTCGAATTCAGCCACGACCTGTCGCGGCTTCAGGCGACGCCCGTCAGCCGCCATGCGCTCGACCAGACCCGCCAGTACCCGCAATAGCGCAAGGTCTTTCTCGATGATGTCGCGCATGCCCGGCCGCAGTACCTTGACGGCAACATCGCGGCCATCGTGCAGCACGGCAAAGTGCACTTGCGCGATCGACGCCGAAGCCACCGGGTCGGTCTCAAAGTGCTTGAACAAGGTATGCGGCGATGCACCCAGCGCCGCTTCGATGGATGCCGCCGCCACATCCGACGGAAAAGGCGGCACCCGGTCTTGCAGCATGGCCAGCTCGATGGCCACATCCAGCGGTATCAAGTCGCGTCTGGTCGATAGCACCTGGCCAAACTTGACGTAAATGGGGCCCAGCGTTTCAAGAGCCAGGCGCAGCCTTAGTCCACGAGCCATCTTGGGTGGACGGCCAAAGCGGACAATGCGCAGCAAGGCATAGGCGACCGGATGCTTGATACCCGACAGAACCAGCTCGTCCAGCCGATAGCGCAGTGCAACGAAAACAATATGGGCAAGACGAAAAATGGTGAACATCGTCAGGCCCTGCGCGCGGACGCAGCCGTCAGTGCGGACAGGCGCGACTCGAGCCGATCCAGGCGGCTTGCCAACTGCTGCACGGTTGCGGACCAGTCGGAGTACGCAGGTCGGCTGGCCATCATGTTGCTTTCTTCGGTAAGGAACTCAGCCGCGTTGCCGGCCAGACGTTGTCCTGCGGTACGCAGGCCGTCGGAAGCCGAGCGGCCGGCGCCAACCAGGCGCAAGGCCGTCATGTCGCCAAGTACGCGGGCAAGGTCCTCTTCGAGATCCCATCGCAGGTCGCGGGCAAGCTCGGACACCACCCTGGCCAGGCCGGCGTCGCCCTGGACATGCAGCAGCTCGGCAATGCCATCGGGATCGCGCGATTGAAGCAGGTCGGGCAGCCTGGACAGATGCGCCAGTGGCACGGTAAGCGTTACGTCGGGAATGATGGCGGGGTCGCTGGTTTGAACCAGGCCGCCGGCCTGAATCGAGAAGTTGGCCTTGAAGCCTCCAACCACGAAGCCGACCGACTTTCCGGCATGTCTGGCCAGGCGCTCGCGGGCCCAATCCTCGCGCTGCAGTAATTTGTTGAGCGCACGCGCACTTAAGGCGGAAGGGGCAAGAAATGGCGGCAAAGGAAACATGTTGTGGGGTGCGCGGTAAAACCGTCTGCCAGGAGCTGATGAAGCAAGAGCTCAAGTTTAACGGTTTTGGCCGCGCAGGACCCTCCAGCGCTTAACTGGCGTATTTCACTGGAATCTGCTGGATGCCGGCAAGCAACCACCCAGCACCGTCAGCCTTGTAGAGATTCCAGACTTCTTCGAAGCGGAATGCTTCGGCATCTTTGGCCTCGCGCAGCATGCCCGAATAACGGACGCTGGCCAGATGGCCGCCAGAAACGGCCTCGATGCCCAGCAATTCGGCATTCAGCAGCACGACTTCGGTGACGTTGTTTTCGCTGCGCGCGAGGATCTCGGGCTTGACTTCAGAAATGAGGTCGTCGGTCATGTAATCGCGCAGTTTGTCCAGATCGCCGCTGTCCCAGACAGCCTGGATTTCAATGAATTGCGCCTTGGCGTTGCCCAGGAATGCCGCGCTGTCGAAGTCGCTGGGGATGAACCAGCTTTCGTCTACCGGTGCGGCTGGCGCGACAGGCGCAGCAGCAGGCGTGGCAGCCGGGGTTGCAGCCGCGCCGTTCTGGCGGAAGACGTTTTGCTGCTGTGCACCCTGGCGCTGCATAGGGTTATTGCCATGGCCTGCGCCCTGCGTAGCCGTACGCGCCGCGCCGGCACGCAGCCTACGCACGATGAACATGACGCCGAACACCAGCAAGGCTATCAGTGCCAGGCTGGACATCATTTCGAGAAAGGCGCCCGACATGCCCAGATGGGACAGCAATGCGGCTATACCCAGGCCGGCAGCGATGCCGGCGATGGGGCCCAGCCAGCGCGAGGCGCCGCTCTTGGCCGCTGTGCCTGCTGCCGCCGCACCAGCTGCGGGTGCCGCTGCACGGGGCGTTGCCGCTGCCGCCGGCGGTGTGACAGCCTGACGCTGCTGTGTGATGTTGGACGATTGACGGCCAAAGCTTTTTCCGCCGCCCATGCGGCGCGCTTCGGCGTCGAATGACACGGACAGCATCGCTCCGGCGGCGACCGCCAGCATCACGATGGACATTAGCCGTGAAAATCGTTGAGACATGGAAAGCTCCTGTGGGCGCGGCGCAAGTCAGCGCTGTGCCCGGTTGATCGGTTGGTGATGGACAGTGCCTGGATTCTATTGACTGTGGTCCAAGTCTTACTGGAAGCTGAACATTAGCACAAGCGCGCGAGATACGCACGTAAAGATGCGGCCCCTTGCCGGAAAAACTGCTACAGGAATGTACCGGGCAGCTAGCCGAGGTTGACGCCTTCATGCAAGGCGACCAGCCCGGCAGTCAGATTGAAGTAGCGCACCCGCGACAGGCCGGCATCTTCGAGCATGCCGGCCAAAGTGTCCTGGTCGGGGTGCATGCGTATGGATTCGGCCAGGTAACGGTAACTGGCCTCGTCCCCCGCAACCTTCTTGCCCAGCCAGGGTAAGATATTGAACGAATACCAATCGTAGGCGGGTGCCAGTGGTTTCGCTACCCGCGAGAATTCCAATACCAGCAGTTTGCCGCCCGGTTTGAGCACGCGCCGCATTTCGGCCAGGGCATGCTCTTTATGAGTCATGTTGCGCAAACCGAAGGCCACACTGACGCGATCGAAATGACCGGTCGGGAAAGGAAGTTTCTCGGCGTCGCAGACGGCGGCGGGAACCAACAAGCCGCTGTCGATCAGGCGATCACGGCCCACTCGCAGCATGGAATCGTTGATGTCGGTAAGCCAGACCTCGCCGGAAGGGCCGGCTTTCTTGGCAAAGGCCCGCGCCAAATCGCCGGTGCCGCCCGCAATATCCAGAACTTTCATGCCCGGCCGGATATCGGCGCGGGAAACCGTGAAGGCTTTCCAGATGCGATGCAGCCCGCCGGACATGAGGTCGTTCATGACGTCGTACCGACTGGCGACCGAATGGAAAACCTCGGCCACCTTATGGGCCTTCTCGCGCTCGTTCACGGTTTTAAAACCGAAGTGCGTGCTGGCGCCTTGGGCCGGTGGATCCTGGGGAGAAGTGCTGGTGTTTGGCATGGTTTACCAATCGTACAACAATACGGCCTTCCTAAGGAAAGCCGGCCGGCCCCTGGGTGTTCACAAACTTGTAATAATTGCGCCATATTATGTAGGCAGTCCTTCACACTATCAGGCGCCATGAGCACGACCATACTTGTTATTGAAGACGAACCAGCAATCCAGGAGCTGATCTCCGTGAATTTGTCCTTCGCGGGCCATAAGGTATTGCGGGCCTTCGACGCCGAGCAGGCCCAGACCTTGATACGAGCCGAGCTACCCGACCTGATTTTGCTGGACTGGATGCTCCCAGGCGCGTCAGGCATCACACTGGCACGCACGCTGCGCTCGGACGAGCGCACTCGCCACGTACCGGTGATCATGCTGACTGCCAAGGGATCCGAACACGACAAGGTCGAAGGCCTGGAGGCAGGCGCGGACGACTACATCACCAAGCCGTTTTCTCCTAAGGAGCTGATGGCCCGGATCAAGGCCGTGCTTCGGCGCCGCGCCCCCCAACTGACCGATGACGCCATTCAGATCGGCAGCTTGCGGCTCGACCCCGCCACCCATCGGGTGACCGGCGACGAGATCTCGCTGACAATAGGACCGACCGAATTTCGTCTGCTACACTTTTTCATGACACATACCGAGCGCGTGTTCTCCCGCGCCCAGTTGCTGGATCAAGTGTGGGGCGATCACGTTTTCGTGGAAGAGCGCACTGTAGACGTGCATATCCGGCGTCTGCGCAAGGCGCTCGAACCTGCCGGCCATGATCAGCATATTGAGACCGTACGGGGCGCCGGATACCGGTTTACCGCCCAACTACCCAAGCTTGCATGATCAAAACCATTATTTCAGTAGGCCTGTGGGCCGCAGCGGGCTGGCTGATCGGCCTATGGCTGGGGGCCGAGACGGGATGGGCGGTACTTTGCCTGGGCTTGTTGATCATGATCTTGGTCAGCGGCCTGCAACTATCGCGAATCTCGCAGTGGGTACGCGACATTCATGCTCCGCCGCCGCCCTCTGTGGGTCCGTGGGATGAAATACTGGCCCCGATCTACCGACAGCTACGCAAGGACAGCCGGCAAATCGAAGAGCTGAACCGCAACGTCAATGGCATTATGCTGGCCGCTGAAGCGCTGCCGGACGGCGCCATCACCCTGGACGAGGCCATGCACCTGACATGGTGCAATCAAATGGCCAGCGAACATCTCGGCCTGGACCTGAAGATAGACCGCAATCACAGCATCTTCAATATTTTGCGGGCGCCCGAATTTGCGCGCTACGCCCGCCAGAAGGCGTGGCCAGGACCGATACTGCTGCACATGAACAGCGACGGCCAGGACAAGGCGCTGCTGGTGCAACTGACCCGCTACGGCATAGGCCATTTCCTTATCGTTACCCGCGATGTGACGCAGGTCGAAAAATTGGAAACTACACGCAAGGACTTCGTGGCGAATGTCTCGCACGAGCTGCGTACCCCGCTGACCGTACTGTCCGGCTTTCTGGAGACCCTGCGAGACATGCCGGAAGAATCGCTCAGCCAAGAGCAGAAGCATCGCTATCAAACGCTTATGCTGGAGCAGGCCCAGCGCATGCAGGCCATCGTCGACGATCTGCTTACGCTTTCCACGCTGGAGTCTTCCCCCCATGCCGAAGGCGTGCCGGTAGCGATGGACCAGATCATCCACAAAGCCCTGCAACAAGGCCGCGTCCTGTCCGGCGATCAGCATGTATTCGTGGACAACATTGCCGAGGGCCTGTGCATCAAGGGGATAGAAACGGAACTGGCTTCGGCGGTTTCAAATCTGCTCACCAACGCCATCCGCTACACGCCCAAGGACGGGACGATCACCGTCAGTTGGTACATAACGGAAGACGGACACGCCTGCTATTCCGTGCAAGACACCGGCATAGGCATTGCCCCTCAAGACATTCCCCGGCTAAGCGAACGCTTCTATCGCGTCGATCGCGGGCGGTCGCGTGCCACCGGAGGCACGGGCCTGGGCCTGGCAATTACCAAGCATGTCGCCATGCGGCACAATGCCGAAATGGCCATACAGAGCCGCTTCGGTGCAGGCAGCATCTTCTCGTTGAACTTCCCCCGGCGCGGGTTTGCATGCAAGTTTCCGAAACTCATTAAAATGGAGCTTGCCATCGCCGCGACCGCGTCGATCCCGAACGTTACGGAGCATCTCGATGTCCCAGAAAAATAATCTTCCGCCCTTTCACCTGGCCTTTCCCGTCCGCGACCTGGCCGAGGCGCGCGCCTTCTACGGAAACCTGCTGGGCTGCCCTGAAGGCCGATCATCCGAGCAATGGGTGGATTTCGATTTTTATGGCCATCAGATCGTGGCCCATCTTTCGCCGGAAGAATGCGGGCAAGCCGCCACCAGCAGTGTCGACGAGCATAACGTGCCAGTGCGCCACTTTGGCGCCGTGCTCGACATGGCCACCTGGGAAGCACTGGCGGCCAAGCTGAAGGCTGCCGGCACGGAGTTCGTCATCGAGCCTTATGTGCGCTTCAAAGGCGAACCCGGCGAACAAGCGACCATGTTCTTCCTGGACCCTTCGGGCAACGCACTCGAGTTCAAGTCCTTTCAGGACATGAGCTCTTTGTTCGCCAAATAACCGCGTCCTTGCAGCCCTACGTGTTGTCGTCCGATCAGACCTCCCGCCGCGGCTGGTCCATATTGCCACAAGGCGATCGCTGCCTGATTTTGGTCTTCGGCCAGGACATACAGGTCGATACCGGGCGGCGCTGTGCGCTGGCCGCTGCCGCCCTACGGGCAGCGCAGCTTAGTGGCATCTCCGACATCGTCCCGACTTTCAATACCGTTGCCCTGCACTTTCAACCAGAAGGCTTGGGGAAAGGCGCCGGCATCGCGCAACTGGCGTCCGAGGTAAACCACGTGCTTGATGCCGCCATGTCCCAAGAGCAAATTACAAGCAGCGGCAAGCAAGTGGAGATTCCGGTCTGTTATGGCGGTGAGCATGGCCCTGACCTGCAAGCGGTGGCTGATCATTGCAAGCTGGACCCAGCGGAGGTCATACGCTTGCACAGCCATGAGCCTGCCTATGTCTTCATGCTGGGGTTTGCACCGGGCGCGCCCTATATTGGTGTGCACGACCCCAAGCTGTCCATCGGGCGGCGCGACACGCCGCGCACCTTGCTGCCGGCCGGTTCGGTGGCCATCGCGAACCTGCAAACCATGATTTATCCCAATGCCAGCCCGGGCGGCTGGAACATTATCGGGGCAACGCCTGTCGTGCTGTTCGATCCCACCCAGGATCCGCCCACACTGTTGCAACCGGGCGATACCGTGAAGTTCGTGCCTATAGATGCCCAGGCCTTCCAGGCGCTACGGCAAGAAACCGCATGACTGTCACCGTTATCAAGCCCGGCCTGCTCTCCAGCTTCCAGGATCTTGGCCGCCATGGGCATCAGTATCTGGGCGTTCCAGTTGGCGGCGCCATGGACACACGTGCCCACCGCCTGGCCAATTTGCTGGTTGGCAACGCGCAAGACGAGGCCACGCTGGAGATCACCCTGGCCGGGCCAACGCTGCGCTTTGACTCGCCGGCTTGCATAGCCATCAGTGGCGCGCAACTGGGTGCCATGCTTAATGGACAAGCCATACCGAACAATCGCCCGCTGGTGCTGCGAGCGGGCGATATTCTGTCTTTCGGCGGTCGGCAATCCGGCCTGCGCGCCTATATAGCCTGGCACGGCGGCGTAGACCTGCCCCCCGTCCTGTCCAGCCGCAGCACCTACCTGAGAGGCGGCTTTGGCGGCTACCAGGGCCGGGCACTACGCCAGGGCGATGTCTTCTCCATGCCGTGGCGGCCCGGCGCAACAGACCTGGGCGCATTGGCCGACGAGTTATGGAAGATCAAGGTTTACCTTCCTGCAACGCTAAGCGCAATGGCCCGCGGCGCAATAAGGGCCGTGAAGGGAGCCCATGCAGCGCTGTTCACGACTGCCTCGGTCCAGCAGTTTTTTGATGCCGATTTCAAAATAAGCCCGAACTCTGAACGCATGGGCTATCGCCTGCAAGGGCCAACCTTGAGCCTGCGCAGCAACCAGCAGTTGTTATCCGAAGCCACCAGCTTTGGAAGCGTCCAGGTGCCGGCCGACGGAAACCCGATCATCTTGATGGCCGACCGCCAGACCACGGGCGGTTATGCCAAGATCGCACATGTCGCCACGGTGGACCTGCCCATTGTGGCGCAATGCATGCCGGGCGACGCCTTGCGTTTCGTGGAAATCACACTGGAAGAGGCGCAACAGCTTGATGATCATCGCATCGCCGCGTTCGACTTGTTAAGCTGCAACCTGGCGCCGCTGCGCGCCCTTTTTAAAGACTGATCAGGCCTGGATCTGTTGCAGCGCCACGCTGCGGCTGTCGACGACGGTAAGAATGGAAAGAAAACCGCTGATGTCAAAGACCTCGCGCACCTGAGGTTGCAGCGAGCAAAGAATGAGACGGCCGGCATTTTGTTTCAGGCGCTTGGCCAGCATCAGGACGACCCGCAGGCCGGCGCTGGAGATGTAATCGAGCTGAGACAGGTCCAGCACACACAGGTGCTCGCCTTTCTCGACCCAGCCCAGAAGCTCGGTTTCGATCGCTGCTGCATTGGCGCTGTTAATTTGGCCGGCAGCCGATACCACGAGGGTATCGCCGCTTTTTTCAGTAGTGAGACTCATAAGGGAAACCGTTGGTTGTATGTAATGGTATTTGGCTTTGTAATCGATGCAACGTTAAGTATCGACTCAATATAATACGCGACAATCCATCGTGAGGCAGCACAACTTCATGCCATTCCAAAGAGATAAGCCACGGGTTTTTGCGGGCCTGCCCCGAAACCCGCCGTTCAGACGTCCGCACGATCTGGTGTATGCATCGAACGAGCGGCCACCCATGGTGGCGCTGACCGGACTGGCGTTGCAACACGTCGCAACGGCGCTGGCACTGATCGCCTATGTGCTCGCTTCGGCCAAGATCGCCGGCCTGGACGCCGATGGAACACGCAGCATGGTGACGGCAACCATCCTGGGTATGGCCATCGCCACCTTCCTGCAGTCGTGGGGCGGACGCATGGGCTCCGGACTGCTCCTGGTCCACATGCCCGATCCCCTGTTGGTTCTGCTTTCCGGCATGGTGGCCGCAGAGTACGGCGTAGGCGGCCTGGTCATGGTGGGGGCGGTGAACGGGCTGGTCGCCATGGGTGCCGGTTTTGTTGTTCCCCGCCTGCGGGCCATACTGCCCCCCACCGTGGCAGGCGTGGTCGTATGCGTGGCGGGCCTGTCGCTGATCACTCCTGCACTTACGCATACTGGCGGTCTGAACGGCACAGGTGGTGTCGACGCCATGGACGCCCTGGTCGGCGGCGCCACACTGGCGGTAATCGTGGCCCTGTCCATCTGGGGGAATCATCAGGCCAAGCTGTTTGCGCTGCTGGCCGGCCTGATTGTCGGCATCGGCCTGTCGGCGGCGCTCGGACAAGTGGAAGGCCTGGATGCCCTCACCAAGGTCCCGGTCATTGCCCCGCCCCACCTGCCCACGCCGGTATTTCATATTGATCCTGGCGTGCTCGCCGCCGTCGCGGTTCTTGCGTTGATGACCCAGTTGGACACCTTCGGTTGCGTCGTGCTGATGCACAAGATGAATGACGCCGACTGGCGCCGGCCGGAGATGCGTATGGTGGGTGGCGGCATTCGCGCCAGCGGGATGGCCAATTTCCTGGCTGCCTGGTTGGGCGCCTACCCCACCGCCATATCGTCGGCCAATATTGCGCTTAGCCACATCAGCCGTTCCACTTCCCGCTGGATCGGCCTGGCTGCGGCGGCCCTCCTGGGGCTGGCTGCCTTCCTGCCGCAAGTTTCGCTTGCGCTTACCCTGATCCCCACACCGGTGATTGGCGCGGTGGAAGTCTACGCGGCCGCCTATCTCATCGTCTCGGGCGTCGAGCTGATTGCTTCGCGCGCCATGGACTCGCGCGGCATCTTCATGGTGGGCATCGCCTTCGTCCTCGGGGTGGGGCTGATGTTCATGCCGGAGCTTTCCAAGCTTGCGCCGACATCGCTGCAGTTTATTGCAGGCAATGGCATTATCGTTGCGGGGCTTACCGCCATCACGCTGAATCTTCTGTTTCGGTTGGGCACCTCCCAACGCGAGCAACAGGCCTTGCCAGGCGATGACCCCGCCACGGCCAGCCGCCTGGCACTGGCCTTCATCGAAGAAAACGGCGCCCGCTGGAGCGCGCGTCGTGAAGCCGTGCGCCGCGCAGCGCAGGCAGCACTGGAAGCCGTCGAAGCCATACAGACGGCCGGCGGTGGCCGGCAGCTACAGGCAATACGCGGCAGTTTTGACGAATTCAACCTGGACATTGAGTTGCTGCACGCCGGCCCACCCCTGCAGCTGGGAGACGGCAAACCCCACGCGCACGCCGAACTGCTGGACATCGATGACCATGCTTTCATGGCCGCGCTGGACGAAACCATGGCGGGAGTCGCGCAAGTGCTGCTGCGGCGCTTGGCGGATCGCGTTTCGAGCGGAATCCGTGGCGAACAATCCTACCTTCGGTTACATTTCGATCATTGATCCCACCGTCCATGACTATGCAGACATACGCAACGCTGTCCCTGGTGCCTGGGCCCGACACGGTTCCGCTGGCACTGCACTGGTTGGACGACGTGGTGGCCACCCTGGGCTGGCCGCCGCGCACCAGCTTCAAGCTGCGACTGTGCCTGGACGAAGCGCTGACCAACGTCGTGATGTATGGCTTCCCCCAAGACCAGGCCAAGCCCGGCGACGAGATCGCCCTCAGCATCCTGGGCCACGACGAACAACGGATCGTCGAAATCCTGGATAACGGCCCTGCCTATGATCCCACGCACAATCAACCGGCTGACTTGGTCGATACTCTGAGCGAGGCCAAGATAGGCGGCCACGGCTTGCGCCTGATGCGACACTTCCTGCAAGACATTCAGTACCAACGCATCGAGGGGCGCAACCGGCTGCGGCTGATCGCAGCCGACGAGCCCGACCCGACATCATGAGCTGCGCTGCGCAATCCCGCATCCATGCCCGCATCGACGCATCGGCCATCGCTCATAACCTGGCTAGACTGCGCAGCCTCCTGGCCCTGCATAGTGCCATCGTGCCGCGCGTGTGGGCGGTCTGCAAGGCTGACGCCTACGGCCATGGGCTGGCGTTAAGCCTGCCCGGCATGGCGGCTGCCGACGGCCTCGCCGTCATGGACGTCGCATCCGCGGCGGCGTGCCGCGAACTGGGATGGCGCAAGCCCATCTTGCTGTTGGGCAGCCCCGCCAATATGGCAGAGTTGCAAGACAGTGGGCTGTCTCCCCTGCATGTCGTCATAGACGACGAAAGCCAACTGGACGAGTTGGCGCGCCAAGGCCCCGGAGACTTGACCTTGTGGCTGCGTTTCAGCGGCGACCTGCGTCATGCCGGCTTCAGTGCCCACGCCTACCGCCGCGGGTTCGAGCGGGCAACCCGGCTGCAGCAAACGGGCATCGTCCAGCAAGTCGGCCATCTGCTGCACTACGCCCGTGCCGAAGAGCCCGAATACCTGCGTGCCGAACGCGCAAGCTTTGAAGCACTCGTCGCCGGACTGCCCGGCCCGCGCTGCACTGAGAACTCCGCCGCCCTGCTGTCCGACCCTGAATACGCGGGCAGCACGGCATGGGTGCGCA
The DNA here is from genome assembly GCF_004022565.1 of Pollutimonas thiosulfatoxidans. NCBI lineage: Bacteria > Pseudomonadati > Pseudomonadota > Betaproteobacteria > Burkholderiales > Alcaligenaceae > Pollutimonas > Pollutimonas thiosulfatoxidans. Next base: position 3,310,683 of record NZ_CP022987.1, on the reverse strand, counting down.
GTGGCATCGCGCTTTACGGCATCAGCCCGCTGGCCGGCATCACGGGCGAACACCTGGGCCTGAAGCCCGCCATGACGCTGTTTGCTGACATCCACGCCATCCAACAGGTACCCGCGGGCAGTCCGCTGGGCTATGGCGGTGCTTTCGTGGCCGAGCATGATTTGCGGATAGCGCTGGTGCACTGCGGCTATGCGGACGGGTATCCCCGCCAGCCCGGGCCCGACGCCTGTGTACTGATAGCGGGCCAGGAATGCGCTGTGGTCGGGCGCGTCTCGATGGATACCGTCGCCATCGACGTGACAGCCCATCCGGCCGCGCAACGCGGCACCACCGTCACCTTGTGGGGCGACGCGGCTTTACCCGTAGAGCGCATCGCAGCATCTGCGGGCACCATTGCCGCCCAACTGTGTACCGGACTTACGGCGCGGGTGCCGAGGCTGCGGGCTCACGGTCCACTGCCCGAGGCGCAAACACAATAAAAGCCAGCGTCGCAACCAGGTAAACAAGGCCCGTCAATGCCAGGCCGCCGGACATGCCCATGGAAGCGAACAGGCCACCCACCATCAAGGGGCCCAGCATCTGGCCAAACTTGTCGGCCCCGCGCATGATGCTGGTGGAGCCGCCCGCACCATATCTTTGTACCGTGTCCAGGCTGAGCATATACGCCGCCTGCGCGCCACCGGCCATGCAACTGGCCAAGGCCAGCAACACCACCGCGCTTGCAGCAGCCAGCACGCCATCCATGAAATACAGACTGAGCAATCCGGCGCTGCCCACCAGCCCGCCAGCGGCGATCCAGCATTTCTTGCAGGGACTGCGGTCAGCCAGCCGGCCCATGTAGGGCCCGACATAAATCACGCACAAGCCATAGAGCATCAGTATGCGGCCCGTCCCGGCCGGCGTCCCGCCCCATGCCTCCATGTAGAGCGGCAGCGCATAAGTCAGCAACCCAACTTGCGCGATGGAAAACGGAATCACACAGCCGGCCAGCAACATGCCGAAATCACGGGTGGCAAGCAGTTGGCGCAGTGCTCGCCACGAGCGCACCCCATACCCGGCGGCAAGGGACGGCGCGCGGCTGACCTGCTGATGGCGATAGGGCCACATCAGGGTGAAGACACCGATGGCTGGCAAGGCCAGCAAGCCGGCGCCCGAAATAAAGACGACCGCCGGCCCGGATTGCTCCATCAGCATGGCGCCGACCGCCGCACCGGATAAGTGCCCCGCGAAAAGGCCGGCGATGACGGCAGCCATATTGCGGCCCCGGTAGGCAGCCGGGCTGCGTATGACGATGAAACCTTGCAGTCCCATCCAGGTCAGGCCATAGCCCAGACCCACCAGGCCGCGGGCCGCCGTGAACGAAGGCAGCGACGTTGCCAGCGCACAGACCAGATTGCCGGCAACCGACACCAGCAAGCCGGCAAGCACTGGCCATTGCCAGCCACGACGGTCAGTGAGGCGCCCCGCCAGCAATGCCGTCAGCAAACCGCAGCCCATTTCTGCGGCGATAGGCAGCGCCACCAGGAATGCTGCGCTGTCGACCGTCACGCCTGGTGCGAGCAGCGATCGGGCATAGAGCGGCAGAAAGCTTAGCGGCAAGGCCAGTGCGAACAAGAATCCGAACATGACCGGCCTGACGACATTGCCAACCTCGGAAGGATCGTCCAGTCCCGACGCCTCTCCTTTCGGATCCCTGACCGTGACCGCGAAGGCACGATTCATCAGCAGTGTCAGCAATAGCAAAAGCTCAATGGCGGCAACCAGGGCAACCGCCACCACCGTGCCGGCGTCCAGGACGCGTTCGCGCACCCCGGCTGCGATCAGGTCCCTGTCCAGCAAAATTTGCAGGCGCGCCGCTATGGGTGCCTGGGGCGCTGCACGCAAAGGGAAGACCAGCGTGTCGGCATCCGCCACAGCGGGCGCGGCGATATCCAGCGCACCTTGTGCATCGGCTCGATTCAACATCGCACCTTGGGCATCCAGCAGCCGTAGTTCGCCCACCACCGGGAATGACGCTGCCAGCCGGGCCATGGGTCGCTCCACGCCGCGCCAGTGCTCGGGCGCCACGCCGTATGCCAGCAAGCGCTGCAAGTCGCGCTGCAAATCCTGGCCCAGCAATCGCGTATTGTCCTGCGTGACCTGCACCCACACATCGCGGAAAGTATGAATGGTGTAGGCGGCGTAGACACCTTGCGCCATCAGCAACACCAGCAGCGGTACGACGAGCCTGGCCTTGCTGGCGCTGGCCAGCTCGTGCAGCGGCATGGCAAAGCGAAACACCAGTGCCAGGATGAGCGCGGCGCCCAATGTGGAGAGGGCCAGCACCCAGAGGTTTTCCTGCAGCAATCCGCTGCTGTGCACATCCTGCAGTTCCAACTGGACAATGACTGCGCCTGCTATCGTGCCGTCTGGCCGACGCAGTGGGACCGCCACTGCTACCGCCTCTTGGGCCACATGCTGGGCCGCCCCCGATCCGCGCAAGCTGGCCCGACGTCCATCAGTGCCATCTTGCAGCAGTATGCCCAGTAGTTGCTTCGCCGGTGCCGGGCCTACGGTGCCCGTCACCATTTGCCCATCGGCCATCACAACGCCAGCGGCGGCAAGATCCGGCGCGTTATCGCGCAGGGCAGCAAGCAGCTCGGCCAGCCCAAAGTACTGCGCCAAGGGTTTGCCCAGCGACAGCCCGGTCTGAATTTGCGCCGCTGCCTGCCTGCCCAGCAGTTCGGCACGCTGGGCGGTATTGTCCGCCGCAAGCCGATTCAGTGCCGACAGGCTCAGCGCGCCAATGAGCCCTTGCGCCAGCAGCAACACCAGCATGCAAGCCAGCAATACGTCGCGCAGCGGGCGTCGTCGCCTGACAGGCCCGCCTTGCTGCTCTACGCTGGTGCCGCCTTGCGACATGGGTGCCGCTCCTTTCTGTTACGTCGTGTGCGCAATAGTAAATTACAATCACATGCAAAAGTACACCACTCCGGTCGTCCACGACGTCGCCCATACCGAGATGTTCCATGCGATTGACCTCGTTGCGCAGCAAAATCTTCCTACTGGTCGGGCTTACCCTGTTGCTCGGAGCCATTGCCGTCATGGCGGTGACCGAAAGAGATGTCACGCGTACGGTAGTGGCCAGCGAAGAACGGGCGGTGGGCAACGTATTGAACCTGTTGCTGCGCGACAGCGAGGCCCGCTGGGGCGGCTTGCTTACTGACAAGATCACCACCGTGCGCAACGGGCGCAGCCAACTGGTGCAGTTGGGCAATACGGTGCGTTCGGTGTTGCAGATGTATGCCAGCCAGGCACAGGACGGGCAGTTGTCCGTGGACCAGGCCAAGGGCGCTGCCGTCCAATGGATCAATAAACTGGCCATCGACGAGGCGCGATTCAGCTTCGCGTTCGACCACAATCTCATCGCTCTGGCCAGTGGGCGCCCCGATTGGCGCGGCATGAATCTGTCCAACTTGCAGGATTTCAAGGGCAACGACCTGGCCACGTCGGCCTACCACGAGGCGCGCACGACCGGGCAAAGCTTCGCCATCTACCAATCACCGACGCGAGACGGCAACGAGGGCAAATTTCGCTATGCCTACTTCGGTTACTTCGAGCCCTGGGACTGGGTGTTTGCGATCACCGACGAAGCGCAAACCATCTCGCGGCAGTTTGATACGCGCCGCCAGGAAATGGAGCAATCCATCCGCGAAGCGCTGGCCTCGCTGACCCTGGCCCGCAATGGCTTCGCCTTCATCGTCGACGATGAAGGCGGGATGATCGCGCCATTGCCGGCCCGGCATGCGGGCCTGCTGGACGAAAAAGACACCAGCAGCACGCAGACGCTGCGCAAGCTGCTTGATGACATTTCCGAATCTGGCGAGGTCAGCACCTTTACCCTCACGCCGCAAGCCGAAGCAGCCACCTGGCAGATCAGCGCTGCCTACTTCAAGCCATTGCGATGGACGATTGCCGCAGCGGTCCCTGCGGATGACCTGACGCACGCGGCCGAGCAATTGCGCAATCGCCTGGCCTGGCTGTTCGTAGGCGTACTGCTGGTGTCCCTGGCCATCGCCTGGGCACTGTCAGCCCGCATTACTCGGCCTTTGAAGCAACTGACTGAGTTCGCCCGCGCCTTGCCCGAACAGGATCTGAGCACAGCGGGGCCGATTCCGCCGCATATCGCCCAGTTGCCGCAACGCCAGCCCGACGAGGTCGGTCGCCTGGCCGCCACCTTCATGTTCATGGATGAGCAACTGCGCGAAAAAATCGCCAAGCTGGTGCAGGAAACCTCCAGCCGCGAACGCTTTGAAAGCGAACTGAATATCGCGCACACGATACAGATGGGCCTGCTGCCGCAACCCCTGGAGCCGGGCGCCCTGAAACAGCTAGACCTCTATGCCACCATGATCCCGGCCAAGGAGGTCGGCGGCGATCTGTACGACTACTTTGTATTGCCCGACGGGCGCCTGTGCTTTGCCATAGGCGATGTATCGGACAAGGGCGTGCCCGCCGCATTGTTCATGGCCGTTACCCGCACCTTGATCCGCGCCTCGGCCGAAGGCACGACCGACCCGGCCATGATGATAGAGCGCATCAACAACCGGCTGTCCGAAAACAATCCGAACATGATGTTCGTGACCTTGATTGTCGCCGTCCTGGACATGACCACGGGTGATTTGACGTGGGCCAATGCCGGCCACCCGCCGCCCTGTATCGTCAAGACGGACGGCGAACTGCGACTGCTGGAGGGATGCAGCGGCCCCGCTTGCGGCGTGCAGGAAGACCTGCCCTACACCCGCTATGCGACCCAACTTGCGCAAGGCGAAACCTTCATCGGTTACTCGGATGGCGTAACAGAGGCCTTGAGCCCCGATGGCAAGCTGTATGGCGACCAGCGCTTGCTCGATTTGCTGGCTGCCTATCCCGCGCCCAGCGCCCAACTCGCAACCACCACCGTGCTGGACGATGTGCGCGCTTTCGCACATGGCACGGAGCAATCCGACGACATCACCCTGATCGCCGCAAGAAGGGCTGCCTCATGATTTTCCGCTCGATACTTACCCTGGCCCTGGCGGCCCTGCTTATTTTCCTGTCCTACGCTCCCGCGTCGGCCCAGAGCACGCCCTGGCGAGCCGCGCAGGTGTTCCCGACCTCGCCCGTCACCAAAGAAGACGGCGGCAAGTGGCGTATCGGCTACGTCGAAAGTGGCGAGTACAGCGAGTATCCGCTGACGCTGGAAGCCATAGCCGAGGGCCTGCAACGCCTGGGATGGCTGACGTTGCCATCGGACCCTCCCGACACCCTCAGTGGCCGCGAGCTCTGGAGCTGGCTTGCTGACAACGCGCGCAGCGACTATCTGGAGTTCGTGAAGGATGCATGGTGGCAGCCCGGCAACTTCGACACCGACAAGCGCGCCGGCGTGCGCGAGGCCATCGCCTTGCGCGTAGAGAAGCAAGGCGACCTGGACCTGATCATCGCGATGGGCACCTGGGCAGGCCAGGACATGCGCGCCATCGGCCCACCCATACCCACCGTCGTGGCATCAACCAGCGACCCGGTCGCGGCTGGCATCGTCGACAGCCCTGCCGATAGCGGCCGCGAGAACCTTCACGCACGGGTCGAGCCGGAGCGCTACCAGCGCCAAGTGCGGCTGTTCCGCGATATCGTGCCTTTCCAAAGCCTGGGCATCGTCTACGAAGACAGCGAAGCTGGCCGCACCTATGCCGCCTTATCGGCGGTCGAGCAGGTTGGCGGTGAACTGAACTTCAAGATCGTGCCCTGCCATGCCCAATCCAGCAGCGTCTCCACGGAAACCGCCATCGCCAATGCCGTGGACTGCTATCGGCAACTGACGCAACAACGCGTCGATGCGGTCTACATCACCTCGCACCGGGGCGTCACGCTGGAATCGGTCAAGGACATAGCAAGCATTCTTCGGCAAGCCAAGGTGCCGAGCTTCTCGATGGCAGGCTCGCGCGAAGTCGAGCGCGGCGTACTGCTAAGCCTGGCCCAGGCAGACGAGTCTTATGTAGGGCTGTTCCATGCCGAAACCATGGCCCGGATACTCAATGGGGCGCAGCCGCGCGCGCTCAGCCAGCTATGGGTGGACCCACCCAAGATCGCGCTGAACCTCGCCACGACGCGGGCGATAGGCTTCGATCCTCCGGTGGATATTCTGCTGGCAGCCGATGAAGTCTACGAGACGGCCAACTAAACCTGCTGCGCAGCACCCAGCCCGCCATACTGGTCGGGATGCAGGGCCGCATGGCGACGCGCAATGAGGGCCAGGCGGTCCTCCAGCGATCCACCGGCGGTATGCCATGACGCCAACATGCGGTCGGCCGCGCTGCGGCGCGTTTGCAGCACATGGTCCGCATAAGCCAGCCACGGTCGGTCCGCCTTCGCAAGCCCGTCGCGTGCAACGGCCAGCACTTCGGTACATAGCGCGGCCACCCGATCGTCTTCCAGGCCCAGTCGCATCGCCGGCTGGCGCAAACGCCCCAGCGGCTGCCAGCCCCACGAGGCCACCAGCCGACCTGCCTCGTCAAGATTGGCCAGCAACCCGCACTGCAGGGCGATGGGCGCGAGCAACATGCTGTGCGCCACTTCAGCCCCCGCCTCCTGCAGCAGGACCGCATCGGCGAAGCCGGCACCGGGCGCTCGCGCTTCGATGTAGACCTGCGCGCCGCATTGCTCGAACAACTGCTCCAATCCGTGTTCTTGTTGCCATGCTGCCAGCAGTTCGGCCAGCGGCGGCCGCGTGCGCAGCGCATAGCGCAGTCGTGCATCCAGAAACTGGCCTATCTGGGAATACTCGAAATGGGCCGTATCGGGCAACAAGTGCGTGACCTTACCCGTGTCCAGACAGCGGGCAGTCCAGCCAGGCGCCTTGAGGAAGGAGGACAGACAGGGATCATCGGCCAACACGGCCGTTGCGGCGGACTTGTAATCCCCAGCATCGCTGATGGGCAGGGCGCGGGAGACCGTGCCCTCGCCGAACATCCAGGTGAAGAAATCGCCCAAGCCATGAAACGGCCGCCCCGGATACTGGGACAGCCAGGCGTCGCCTGCAAACCGGGCCGGCCCGAACACACGCGGCCACAGCGTCATGCGGGTTTCCTTCAAGCCGGTGACACGGCCTGATTCCAGCGGGCTGTTGCCAAACAGCGCGATCGCCGCAGGCGCCAGCGCCAGCGAAATATTCAAGGCGGCGACGGCGTCGTGCACGGGTACCGAGGTGTTGGCGCCGTTCTGGGCCTTGGCATCTATGCCTTCCCAGTGATGCCAGCCGCGATAGCCACGCAACTCGTCATAGATGGGGCGGGGCACGCATACCTTGCTGTACCAATCGGCGTCGCGGCGACAGGCCGGGTGTTGCGAGGCATTCAGGACACAAGCATCATCAGCCAAAAGCGCTGCCATGGTATCGGCCAGTTCTTCATGCGCCAACTGTGCAAGACGAGCCAGTCCGCCGGGCCCGCCATTTACCGGAGCGAGCGCCGTCTCCAGCAGATTGAAACCGTTGTCCAGCCCGCACTCGCCGGTCGCCGTGTGTAAAGCAACGCAATGGCCCTGCAGCATAAAAGGCGTCGCACGCACGCCCTTGGCCAGCTTGATGCTGCGCAGGGCGTCGAAGTAACGGGATACGGGCTGGCTGGTGCCGGTGCCCGCATGCACGGGCACCATTTCAATTTCCAGCCCTAACAGCGACTGGTAGGCAGTGGCGTCGGGCGTTTCAGAGGAAGAGCCGATAGGCGGGATTGTCGGATTCATTCCAGTAAGGGTAGCCCAGGCCGTCGAGGAACAGCTTGAAATCTTTCTTGTCTTCGGGCGGTACCTGTATGCCTACCAGTATGCGGCCGTAGTCGTCGCCCTGGTTGCGGTAGTGGAACAGACTGATGTTCCAGTTCGGGTTCATCGCACCCAGGAACTTCATCAGGGCGCCCGGCCGCTCTGGAAACTCGAAGCGAAACAGCAGCTCGTGTTCGGCCAGTGTCGAGCGCCCGCCCACCATGTAGCGCAGATGCGTCTTGGCCATCTCGTTACCGGTAAGGTCTATGGTCGGGAAGCCTTTCTTGCGAAAGCTGTTCGCGAGCTTCTCGGGTTCTGCCGCCGAGCGGATCTGCAGGCCGACAAAGACATGGGCATTTTCCGCATCGGAAATCCGGTAATTGAACTCGGTAACGGCGCGGCTGCCCACGGCCTCGCACAATCGCAGGAAGCTGCCCCGCTTTTCCGGCAGCGTCAGCGCGAATACGGCTTCGCGGGCTTCGCCGACATCGGCTCGCTCGGCCACGAAACGCAGCCGGTCAAAATTCATGTTGGCCCCGCAGGTGATCGCGACCAGGGTCTTGTCCTTCCATTTGTTCTGCGCGGCGTAGCGCTTGGCACCTGCCAGGGCCAGCGCCCCCGCGGGTTCCAGCACGCTACGCGTGTCCTGGAAGACATCCTTGATGCCGGCACAGATGGCATCCGTGTCGACCAATACGTAATCGTCCACATACTGACGCGCCAGGCGGAAGGTTTCCACGCCCACCTGCTTCACTGCGGTGCCGTCGGAGAACAAGCCGACATCGTTCAAGGTGACGCGGCGACCGGCCTTGATGCTGCGTACCATGGCATCGGAATCTTCCGTCTGCACACCGATGATCTTGATCTCGGGACGCAGTTGCTTCACATAAGCGGCCACGCCCGCAATCAGGCCGCCGCCGCCGATGGCCACGAAGATGGCATCGATGGGGCCGGGATGCTGGCGCAGTATCTCCATGCCTATGGTGCCTTGCCCGGCAATGACATCGGGATCGTCAAAAGGATGGACAAAGGTAAGCTTTTCTTTCTTTTCCAGGATCTTGGCGTGCTCGTAAGAGTCGGAGAAGCTGTCGCCCATCAGCACGACCTCGCCCCCCCATCCGCGAACCGCATCGACCTTGACCTGCGGTGTGGTCACCGGCATGACGATCACCGCACGGACCCCCAGGCGCTGTGCCGATAGCGCCACGCCCTGCGCATGGTTGCCTGCCGAGGCAGCGATCACCCCGCGCTTGAGCTCGGCCGGTGCCAGGTTGGCCATCTTGTTATAGGCGCCACGCAACTTGAAACTGAATACTGCTTGCGTATCTTCGCGCTTGAGCAATACCTTGTTATGAATTCGGGCGGAAACCTGCGGAGCAAATTCAAGTGGCGACTCGACGGCAACGTCGTACACCTTGGAGGTAAGGATGCGCTTTAGATAATCAGTAGACATGAAGACGGGGAGTGAGTAGGAAGTACAGCAGGAAATTCCATGTAAATATACACTAGCGGCCTATGGAAGCCTGGTTGGAGTCGACAATACACTGGCTGTTGATTGCACTGGCCCTGCCCCGTGTTGGGTTAAGTGCAATCTTCGTCGTGAGCCTGGTGTCGGCTACCCTGCTGCCACTGGGGTCCGAGCCTGCCGTCTTCGGATACGTCAAGATGGCGCCCGAGATGTTCTGGCCCGCCGTGCTTGTGGCCACGCTGGGCAACACCTTGGGGGGCGCCATCAGCTACGCCATGGGGTTGGGCGCCGAGAAAGCCTTTGAACGCTGGCGCGAAAAGCATCCCTATAAGCCGCGCAGCAAGGCAGGCGGGCGCTGGCACGACTACATCACCTATTGGCTGCATCGCATCGGCCCGAGTGCGCTGTTTTTTTCGTGGCTGCCCTTTATTGGTGACCCCCTGTGCGCCGTGGCGGGTTGGCTGCGGCTGCCCTTCTGGCCCAGCCTGTTCTTTGTGGCGCTGGGTAAATTCTGCCGCTACCTGGCCATGACGGCCGCCTTGTTGTGGTTCTTTCCCGGAAAGCTCTAAGCCAGGCAAGGCCGCACCGAATGCACTTAACCCCCGACTGGCGACAGCTGTCGGTTAAACTGCGTTCACCCCTGCACTTCCTCCGTCAGCAGGGCCCTCTACTGCCAAGTCATGAACGCCCCCGTTGCCAGTCATTTGCTAGCCGTCCAGGCCCCCCTCCCCGCCACGCCCCGTCTGCGCGAAATCCCCTATAACTACACCTCGTACTCCGATCGCGAGATCGTACTGCGCCTGTTGGGCGATGAGGCGTGGCAATTACTGTCCGCGCTGCGCAGTGAACGGCGCACCGGCCGCTCGGCGCGCATGCTGTTCGAAGTACTGGGTGATATCTGGGTCGTGCAGCGCAACCCGTATCTGCAGGACGATCTGCTGGACAACCCCAAGCGCCAGCACTTGCTGATCCAGGCCTTGAACCATCGTCTTGATGAAATCGACCAGCGCCGCGATGCCAGCGTCACCGAGCGCGACACCAAGGTTGGGGGACTGCTGGCCGCTGCCCGCCAGGCCCTGTCGGACTTCGAGCAGCAATTTACGCAAACGCGGGCACTGCGCAAGAAGGTCGTTCGCCGCCTGTCGCGCATCACCAATAAAGACAACATCAAGTTCGACGCCCTGTCGCGCGTTTCCCATGTAACCGATGCCACTGACTGGCGGGTCGAGTATCCCTTTGTGGTCCTGACGCCCGATCAGGAAGGCGAGATCGCATCGCTGGTACGTGCCTGTATCGAGCTGGACCTGACCATTATTCCGCGCGGAGGCGGCACCGGCTATACCGGCGGCGCCATCCCGCTTACGTGGCGTTCGGCTGTCATCAACACTGAAAAGCTCGATGCCATTGGCCCTGTCGAGGCCACGCGCCTGCCAGGCGTG